>JAICWZ010000254.1 GCA_025966355.1 Thermomicrobiaceae bacterium | reverse complement strand
GCTTGGCCATGATGTTGTCTTGATTGGCGATTACGATACGCATCTGCCGACTTCCCTTCCATCGATCTGTCACAGGCTGAACCGCTTCACCATCCCTCGCACATGTAACTCCCCTCGTCTCACCCTTGGCAAACCGGGAATAACGCATCTACGACCAGGGGGTCTTGACTCATCACCTCCCGTTCTTCGCAGCTGACCGTTTCAGGCGGCCGGCCGATACCTGCATTAATTCAGGACGTCTGTACCCCTTACTAAAGTACTAACGTGGATGGCCATATCGCAGTTTCTGTTCCCACACATTAACGGTTCTTACGCTTTGCGTGGTCGTTGGGTGACGAAAGCGCAGATCTGAACCGAACGTTCAGGGCGGTATAATGCCGAATTTCCCGGTAAGAATGGGAAAACAGCCTCTTTTGGAGTATGTAGGGAGTCTAATGGTGTGCGCAACATATTTGCTGAACACTATTCATAAAGATCCTGACAAAAATGACAGGTTCGGGCGATTAAGGTGAACGTACGATGACGATTCGAGACAGGAGTCCTGGACAAGTCATGTCATAGGACGGATGAAAGTAACCGACGAAACGGACCGCCAAGCCTCTCCCTCGTGTTGTGAAGAGGCTGGAGCGGTCATTGCGGCGTCGATTCGAGGCTGGGGTTAGACTACCCGCAGCACCTGGCGGGCCGCGGGATTCGGTTTAGCTGACGACGATATTCACCAGCTTGTTCGGAACGAAGATCACCCGGCGTATCGTCTTGCCGGCCGTGAATTCAGCTACGCGTTCGCTCGCGTTCGCTAGTTCTTTCGCGCGCTCTTCGGAGATGCCAATCGGCGCTTGCACGCGATCGCGCACCTTTCCGTTCACCTGCAGTACGAGGTCGAATTCCTCGTCTCGCGCCAACTCCGGATCGAATGACGGCCATTGCTGCGTGTGAACGCTATATGTGCCGCCAAGCTGTTCCCAGAGCTCTTCGGCTAGGTGCGGAGCGCTCGGCGCCAACAGCAACGCCAGCGCATCCAGCGCCTCACGCCACGCCGTCGTGTGGGCCACCGGCTGATCTTTCAGCGGCATCAAGACGTTCACGAACTCCATCAAACGGGCGATCATCGTATTGAAGTGGAACGCTTCAATATCTTCGGTCACCGACTTGATCGTCCGATGGGTTGCTCGCCGCACGTCCAGCGCCGTTTCATCGTCGCCGTCCGGAATAGCGTCATTACCGACCGTTTCGCTGAAGATCGTCCAGACGCGTCGCACGAAGCGCTCGATGCCGGCGATATTGCGCGAGTTCCACGGGCCGCCCTGTTCCCAGGGCGCAATGAACATCAGGTAGAGTCGCACGACGTCGGCGCCGAGCTGCGCCACCAAGTCGTCGGGATCGACGACATTGCCGCGGCTCTTCGACATCTTCTCGTTGTCTTCGCCGAGAATCATCCCCTGGTTACTCAGCCGGGTGAACGGCTCATCGAAATCGAGCAGCCCGACATCACGCATCGCTTTGGTGAAGAAGCGCGCATAAAGCAGGTGCATGACGGCGTGTTCGATACCGCCGGTGTAGCGATCGACCGGCGCCCAGTAATCAACCTGATCGCGATCGAACGGTCTGTGGGCGTCGTGCGGGCTCAGATAGCGGTACTGATACCAGGACGAGTCGATGAACGTATCGAACGTATCCGTCTCACGCTTCGCCGGACTACCACAGATCGGGCAGGTCGTGTTAACGAACGCCGCGTGCGTGATCAGCGGCGATTGACCGGTCGGTGTGAACTCGGCGTCTTCCGGCAGCACGACCGGCAGCTGATCCTCCGGCACCGGCACCGCGCCATGTTCAGGGCAGTAGATGATCGGGATCGGCGTGCCCCAGTAGCGCTGACGCGAGATGAGCCAGTCGCGCAGCCGGTACGTCACCTCACCATGCCCGATGCCGCGCGCCTCCAGCCACTCGATGACGCCGGTGATCGCAGCGCGCTCGGCCGTCGGCGTGCCGTTGAACTCGCCGGAGTTCACCATCACACCTTCACCCGAATACGCCTCGGTCATCGTTGCCGGGTCGAGATTCATGCCCTCCGGCTGGATCACGACCACGATCGGCAGATCGAACTTGCGCGCGAACTCGAAGTCGCGCTGGTCATGTGCCGGCACGGCCATGATGGCACCGGTGCCATATCCGGTCAGCACGTAATCGGCGATCCAGATCGGCACACGTTCACCATTGACCGGGTTGGTGGCATAGGCACCGATGAAGACGCCGGTCTTCTCTTTCTCGGTTGACGTGCGCTCGATCTCGGATTGCCGCCGCGCCTGTTCGACGTAGTCGGTGACGGCGACGCGTCGATCGTCGGTCATCAGCTTTTCAACCAGCGGATGCTCCGGTGCCAGCACCATGAAGGTTGCGCCCCAGAGCGTATCGGGCCGGGTCGTGAAGATCTCGATGTCGTCGCCCGACTCAGCCTGGAAACGAACGCGGGCGCCTTCCGAGCGGCCGATCCAGTTCCGCTGCATCGTCCTGACGCGCTCGGGCCATTCGATGCCGTCGTAGCGCAGCAGCTCATCGGCATAGGCGGTAATCCGGTAGAACCACTGCTCCAGGTCCCGCCGGTAGACCTCGGTTTCGCAGCGCTCACAGCGTCCGGCGATCACCTGCTCGTTGGCCAGCACCGTCTGGCAGTGCGGGCACCACCAGACCGGCGCGCTCTCGCGATACGCCAGACCCTTTTTCAGCAGTTGCAGGAAGAGCCACTGATTCCAGTGGTAATACTCCGGTACGCAGGTGACGACTTCGCGGGTCCAATCGAACATCGTCCCCATCGAGCGCATCTGCGTGCGCATCCGCTCGATGTTCGCCATCGTCCAGGTGTATGGATGAATACCACGCTTGATCGCCGCATTCTCGGCCGGCAGGCCAAAGGCATCGAAGCCCATCGGGAAGAGGACGTTGTAGCCGTTCATTCGTTTGAAGCGCGCCGCCGCATCGGACGGCGTCATCGCGTACCAGTGGCCAATATGCAGATCGCCTGACGGGTACGGGTACATCGTGACGTGATACCACTTCGGTCGGCGTGGGTCCTCTTTGGTTTCGTAGAGACGCGTCTGTTCCCAGATGCCCTGCCATTTTTCTTCGATGGCGTGCGGATCGTAGCGTTCCGTGCGTTCCGATCGCACCGCTGGTTTCGTTGTCGCCATAACACCCTCCACCGAGGCGCTCCGCGCTGGCTGAGCGATAGACGGGAATACAGAAAACAAAAAACAAAAAACCTTCCGTCCACTCAGGGACGAAAGGCTCACTTCCGCGGTACCACCCTGCTTGATAGGTCATTGGGTGGAGCTGAGGGGACTCGAACCCCTGACCCCAACACTGCCAGTGTTGTGCTCTCCCAGCTGAGCTACAGCCCCAAACCTATCCGCTTGGTACCCGATAACGGGGGTTAGCCGGCGCCCTTACGCGACGAATCGCATCCGGCACGGCTCGCGGGCGAGTTCGACCACTCCCATTGCCTCGCACCACCCGGCAACTCGCTGTGTTTCGCGGTCTACTACTCCCGGTCATCGCCGGTTCCAGTATGAAGACGTGGAGAACGTCGGCCCTCCACCTGCGCTGCGCAGCCTACCACAATCGCGCCGATTCTGCCAGTTACTCAGGTGGCGTCGGAATTCAATCAAGGGGTCGGGGTCGCGGGCGACACAACCTGAAGCGGTGCGTACAGCGTAATCGCCGTCGACACATTCGTGACACTCATATCCTGCCGCACGCGGTAGGTTCCCGGCGACACATCAGGAATGAGCACCGGCAATGTGCCCGCAGTGTAGCCGGCGGCTGGGATCGACAGGTTCGGCATGGGCGCCAGATCCGCCGGCGGCTGATTGGCGAGCGGCAGACCGAGGATCAGATACGACATGAGCCGCCAACTCCCGTTGGTGAACTGTTCCAGCATGAGATCCATATCCGTTACGTCGGTTTTCGGGTCCGCTCCATCGATCGTTCGGGTGATGACTTCGCCGGCAGTCACCGT
>JAICWZ010000158.1 GCA_025966355.1 Thermomicrobiaceae bacterium | reverse complement strand
TCGGAGCGAAAGAGCACCTGCTCCCAGGTCGTCCCGCCATCCTTCGAGCGATAGACGCCCCGCTCCTTGTTCGGCCCCCAAACGTGGCCCAATGCCGCCACGTAGACGAGATCAGGGTTGCTCGGGTGGATGCGAACTTTGGCGATGGCGCGGGTATCTTGCAGCCCGACGTTGGTCCAGGTCTGACCGCCGTCGGTTGACTTGTAGACGCCATCGCCGTGCGAGACGTTGCCCCGAATCGCCGTCTCCCCCATGCCGGCATAGAGCACATTGGGATCGGAGGTCGAGATGGCCAGCGCGCCGACGGCCGCCGTCTTGAAGAAGCCGTCCGAGATATTCTCCCAGTAGGTGCCACCGTCAGTCGTCTTCCAGACGCCACCGGCGCAGGCGCCAAAATAGAAGGTGGCCAGCTCGGTTGGATGCCCGGCCACGGCGACCACCCGGCCACCCCGATGCGGCCCGACGAGCCGCCATTCGAATCCAGCATTGGGCAGATTGACGTCAGTCATCGTTGTCCCTCCGATTCCCTAGAGTTTCCAAACGGAAGCACATTCCTTCCATCTGGCACTAGCGCACAGTATAGCCAACAAGAAACCTGAGCGCGCTCAGTCGTTCGGCTTGGTGACCAGTGGCAGGCGGATGGTGAAGGTTGAGCCGCGACCTGGCTCGCTTTTGACCGAAATGGTGCCGCGATGGTTCTGGACGATGCGGCGCGTGATGTAGAGGCCGAGACCGGTGCCGGAGATCTCGCGGCGTACGTTTTCACCGCGCACGAACGGCTGAAAGAGCTTGGCGCGCTCTTCGCGCGTGATGCCGATGCCGGTATCGCGTACCGTCATCTGCGCGAAGTCCGCCACGCGGCGCACGCGCACATGCACCTGCCCGCCATCGGGCGAGTACTTGATCGCGTTCGAGATGAGATTCGTCAGCACCTGATCGACGCGCCCGCGATCCCAGATCCCTTCGACCGGTTCCGGCGCTTCGAGCACCAATTCGTGTTGGGCAGTGCGCTCCTGAGCGTATTCGAAGCGCGAGAGGACGTTGGCCGCCAGTTCAGCCAGATCGAACGACTCCAGACGTAGTTCGACGCGACCCTGCTGGATGCGCGATACATCGAGCAGATCGGAGACGAGGTCTTCCAATCGCCGCACTTGCTGTTCCATTTCGCGCGTAAAGCGACCGATACGCGCTGGACTCTGATCTTCGCGATGCAACTGCCTGTTGATGAGTTGCAAGTAGCCCTTGACCGTCGTAAGCGGCGTCTTCAGTTCGTGCGAGGCGGTGGAGATGAACTCCTCCTGCAATCGGAGCACTTCCTGCGCGCTGTTGTACAGCTCGGAGTTGTCGATGGCGAGCGCGGCGCGATAGCCGAGATCGACGGCGAGCGTGAAGTCATCCGTATCGAAGGCTGCCGATCCGGGCGTCTGGCCGAAGAGCATGACGCCGAGCGTGCGGTCGCGCACGAAGAGTGGGATGACCATGAGCGAAGACGTCTCGAACTGTTCCAGAAGCGCCAGTTGTTCCGGATTCGTGGCGCTGTCTTGCCAGAAATGTTCGGGGACGTTGCCGATGAGGGTTGGCTTACGGTAGCGAAGGACATGGCGTGGCGGCAACTCCGGCAATGGGGCCGGGGAGTAGTTGTCGCGCAACCGGACAAGCAATTCCTCACGAGCCGGATCACGATGCGCATAGTTGACGATGGACGACATCCCTGCGTCATCGAAGAGATCGATGATGCACCAGTCGGCCACGCGCGGAACGACGAGCCGGACGAGATTCTCGAGCGTCAGCGAGTAATCGAGCGACGCGGAAAGGACGTTGCTCGCTTCGGCCAAGAACGCTTCGCGTCGCTGGGCGGCCTCGGCACGGGCGCGTGCCGCGCGTTCGCTCTGGAGCGTCTCTTCCCGGAAACGAAGCGCTTCTTCGCGTTCCATGAGGGCGCGTTGCGACTTGTCGAAGAGCCGTGCATTTTCGACCGCCATCGCGGCGCGCTGGGCGAGCTCCTC
Source organism: Thermomicrobiaceae bacterium (assembly GCA_025966355.1). Classification (GTDB taxonomy): domain Bacteria; phylum Chloroflexota; class Chloroflexia; order Thermomicrobiales; family Thermomicrobiaceae; genus CALAGB01. Next base: position 3,323 of record JAICWZ010000158.1, on the reverse strand, counting down.
GATGAAATCAACTTCTTCCAGGGAGTAATGATTGTCGGGCCGGACATAAGCGAGCGAGAGCGCACCAATCGTCTTGCCGCGTACATTGAGTGGCACGATCAGCATCGAGTGCATGCCGACAAGCTTGAGCAGTTCGACATTCTCCTCATTGGCCGCGATGTGTTCGTAGTACTGCTCATCGACGTTCGGGTGAAATTCGGTGCGGCCGGAGTTGAGCACCCGGCGCACGTTGCTCTGCGCGTCAGGACGGAGCGAGTAGCGCGATTGCATCTCGCGCACCAGACGCGTGATCTGCGGATCAACACCATCGATCGCCACCTCGGTCGCGTTACCATCGTCATCGATAATCACCACCGCGCAGACATCGGCCAACTGCGGTACGAGCATGCTCGTTACCTGACTGAGCGTTGTTTCGTAATCGAGCGACGACGAAAGCAGTGCGCTGGTAATCGCCAGAAAGTTGAGGCGTTCGCGCGTGTAGGCGGTTGTCGAACGCGCCGACGAGAGCACACGCTGCAAGGTGAGACGATCAACGGCCGTCGCGGCGTATTCTCCCGCGAACCGCAGCAGGCGCGCATCAGGCGGCGGCTGCTCACCATCGCGCCGACCGATCTGTAGCAGGCCCAGCAGGCGCGCGCGCATGACGAGCGGCAGCGTCGTGACGGATGAGACGCCGTCGAAATCGTCGAGTGGGCTCTCGAACGACCATCGTTCGCCCGATCGGTCGCTTTCGGGCTCCGATCCTCTCGTGAGCGCGGTATACGTCGATTCGTCGATCGCGAGCTCGAAATCGTTGATCAACGTCAGATCGATTCCATGTGTCGCCGCCGGAACGAAGCGTAGGCGGTCATTGACCGGCATCAGGATCACCAGCAGATCGGCGCGCAGGAGGTCGATCAGCGATGACAGGATCGGCTCAAATTCGTCAAGGATTAATGGCTCGGTCAACCGAGGTCTCGTTCCAAGTTGATACGGAGTGGCGCGCGGCAGCGAGAGCAAGTTGCTGCGCCGCGTCTTCCGGCTTGGCAAGAAAAAACGCTAGCCACGACAATCCGCGCGTGGGTCAGCCCTCAAGCCCGGATCATAGCACCAGAGTACCGCCTCGGGCCATCATGCGCCCGCGTCGCGCTGTTCTAGCGCTGGCGCGGAGGGCGCTCGCTCAGCTGGATGAGCGCGAGAATAATCTTGGGCAGCGCCGTCTCGCCAGAGAACGCGAGATAGCGCGGCTCCCAACTCGGCTGGAACTTCGCCTTATAACTGTACAGCCCCTTGTACGAGAAGACGCGGCTGACATGCTCATAGAGCAGGCGGATGGCGCGCTCAATGACCGGAGCGTTCGGCTGATCACCAACGTTGGAGAAGGGCGCCATGCCGAGCGAGTAGCGATTGAAGCCTGAAGCGCGCAGATGCTCGATCAGGCGCACCTGGAGGAGATCCATCGTGCCATTCGGAACGTCGACGCAGCGCCGCATCAGGTCGATCGTCGCCTCGTCTTCGACACCGTCCGGAATGATGTTGACGAAGGCGAGGAGATCACCTGCCGGGTCTTCGATCGCCAGCACCGGTGTGTCGCGGACGTATTCCTCGCGAAAGCTGCCGAGTGTGAAGCCGCGTTCGCGCCGGCCGGGGAGGCTGAGCCATTGGTCGGAGACGACCCGTAGCCGAGCGAGTGTGTCGTCCGACAGCGGCGCCGGGAACGAGACGGCATGGAACCCCTCGCGTTCGAGCCGGTTAATGCTGGAGCGCAGCGCCTTCATCGCACGGCCTTCCAGCGAGAAGTTGGTGACGTCGACGATCGCCTCCTCGCCGATCTTGATACTGGAGAGCCCGGCGGCGGCGTACTCTTCAAGATGCGTACACGGGATCTGATGAAAGGCGACGGCCCAGTCGTTCGCGTCACAGAAATCGAGAAATTCGTCGAGCACGCGCCGGAACTCGGTCTGATTGACCGCGACCGGGTCGCCGAGAACGATGGCCGAGGAGAGCGACTGTCCGTAGGCGATGACGCCCAGGTGATTCGATGAGAAGAAAAAAAACTTGTCATCCGACGTCTTGAAGAGATCGAGCGCCGAGTCACCGCAGCGTTCGATGAGACGGCGTGCCGCGCGGCGATCGCTCGGTACCGTGCGCCGGCGCCAGACAACCGGCCGGACGAGGGAAAACGTCGCGTAGACGAGCGATACGATTCCGACGGCCGAGAGCGAGTTTTCGAACCAGATGCCGAAACGCGTGTGCGGCGATGCGCTATGAATGCCAAGACTGAAGAAGAGCCGGAAGGTTTCAATCATCGCCTGGCCGAAGCCGAAATCGGTGCCGAAGGCGCGTTCGTCGATCAGATAGAACCCGATCGTGCCATACGCGCAGGCAAAGAGAAGGCTCAGACCGAAGCGGATAATTCCTTGTCGCATCGTCGGCACGTCGCTGCGCACCCGGAAGTGATCGCGATGCAGGAGCAATAGGATCAGGTTGGCGACGGACAGGAGGACGATAACATGATCGTGTCCTTTGAGCAGCGGGCCGGCGGAGCTGATGGCCAGCAAGCCGATCGCCGCGATCCAGGCGACGCGTTTGCGCCGCCAGAGGCTCCACGAAAGAAAGATGAGGAAGAAGCCGACAACGACGGCAAAGGTCCGTGAAAACTCGTGCGGTCCGATGAACGAGTACTGTTCGAGCCGGTCGAAGCGCCGGGGGAATGGGTGGCTGATGGCCGCCAGCACCGTCGTGAGGCCGGTAATGAGGGTGACGAGCGCCGGTACGCGAGCCGAGGCGCGCCGCACCTCCGGCACGTCACTCACCTGGATCGAAAGACCAAGCAGGAGCGGCACCCAGACCTCGACGACACGGTAGAGCAACACTGCCGCCAGCGCCGCGCCGCTCGGAATGCCGAAGCCGGTCAGTACGACCGTCATCGAGAGCTCGACGGCGCCAAGCCCCTGGAACACCGGCGTTACGAGCAGGAAGAGCGTTCCGATCGCGTAACCGGCCAGAACGACCGAAAGTGACGAATCCTGGTCAATCGCTCTGAGACTGACAAAGAGCATCGCGACGCCGATCAGATCGATGAGCAGGTGGATGACGAGCGGCGCGATCAGATCGCTCGGCCGGACGCCGTGTCCGCGAGCGTCGTCGATGAACGTCCTGATTCGTCGCGGAATGCGGCTCGATTCGCGGCGCGCGGCGCGATGGAAGAGCGTCAGCCCGGCGATCATCAGGGTCACCAGCGCGATCAATCCGGTCGACGCCACGATGATCAGCGTCGTGGCCGTGCCGCCAATCAGGAGATAGGCGAGGACCGGCACCAGGAAGAGGACGAACGAGAGGTA
>JAICWZ010000330.1 GCA_025966355.1 Thermomicrobiaceae bacterium | reverse complement strand
CGGGGTGCACGAGACATGCCCTTGCCCGATCGAGACATTGATAGTATCGCTGACGGACCAGTATTCGTGCAAAGGGGATTGGAAAAGCCACTTGGCATCCGGCACGACGCCGGAGGATTCGCCTGCCAGCTCGATCCCGGTCGGCTGCCCGAATCCGAACGAATTGCGCAGATATTTGTCGATTAAGTCGATCCCAAGACCTTCGAAATTGTGCGGGGACGGATCACCGGGAATGAAGTAATGCAGAGTGGTATCGGTGCCCGCGAGCTTCTGTCCCGGTGCACCGACGTTGTAGAAGAAGACATCACACGATTGCGCCAGCGCGTCTTCGACCGAAATCGCGCCGTGCCCGGCCGGCCACCAGCAGACGTAGGTATTGCCGCCCTTCTCATCCGTGACGGTCGGCACGCGAATTGAGCCGGCGCAGAAATACTGCGTGTTGTTGTTGAGCGTGCCTTCCTGGAGCGCGCCGCAGGCGATGAGTGGCTTGATTGTCGAACCGGGCGGAAACTCACCACTGATCGCGAAATTCGTCAGCGGCTTAAACGGATCGTTGAGATAGGCCTGGTACTGCGCCTCGGAAATACCGTCGACAAAGAGCTGATTGTCGTAGGCCGGCAGTGAGACGAGCGCCAGGATCTCGCCATTCTTCGGATTGATGGCAATCGCGACGCCCGAGCCGACCTGGGCGTCGTTGCCGTCCTTTTTCGCGCCCTCGGCCGCTTTGTTGATCCCATCCTGCAGCGCGGCTGTGACCGTCTTCTGAAAATCACGATCAATCGTCAGGACTGCGGTATAACCGGGCGTCGGATCGTGCCGCATCGACGCAATTTCGGCGATCTCGACGCCGCGCGCATCGGTCTGCACCCAGCGGCCGCCATGATCGCCACGCAGATACGGCTCCAGCGCCTCTTCGAGGCCGCCGCGCCCGACGACATCCGTCGCGATGTACGGGTTGTTCCCTTTCTTGTCGGCCGCCTCGTACTCTTCTTGCGTGATCGGGCCGACGTAGCCGAGGATATGGGCGAATTCGGGGCCGTCCGGATACCGTCGAATCAAATTCTGATCGCTCACCTGGACACCGGGCAAGTAGAGCGCATTCGATTGGAGCATGAGCGCCGTCGCTTTGGGCACGTCTTCCTTGACCGTCACCGGCAACACATCGTTGGCATGCAGTTCCAGCAGGAAATCGAACTGCCCCATGACGTGTACGCCGGGCAGCTCTTTTTCCAGCGGCTTATAGCGGTCGATATCGGGCTGCGTCAACCCCTCGCGCACCGGCACCAGGTTATCCGAGGTGTCGATCATCACCTGTTCGATCAGATCGGTTGGGTCGGCCCCGATCGCGTTGGCAAGCGAGCGAAGGACGTAGTTCTCAGAGCCGAGCGGCAAGCCGTTGCGACGCACGACGAGCATCTCTTTCAGGTCGAGCGTCCGGGTAAGCTGGTCGCGAATGTAGCCGAGTTTCTGATCGTCGTCCGGGATATCGGGCGGCAGGATCGAAACCGTCCAGCTGATTCGATTTTCCGCCAGCACATTGTTGTTGCGGTCGACGATCATGCCGCGCGGCGCATTCAACACCTCGAAGCGCTGAGCGTTCCCCTTGACCTGGTTGGCGTACTGGCGCCGGTCAATCATCTGCATCTTGCCGAGCTTGGCGGCCAGTCCACCGAAGCCGACAACGAACATCCCTTTGAAGAGCAACATGCGGCGCGACAAGAAGATCTCGTCGGAGGCGCGCTCGTCTACCCGCTTTCCTTTGCGGTCCGCGAAGCGAACCAGTTCCATCCGTTTACGTGCGCGACGCACGAGTGACCCCCAAACGATCGAGCGCGGCCGCGCCAATATACAGGAATGGCACAACCGTGACGTTGAGCAATGCGGTCAAGATGGCGAGCCGGGCGGTTCCCAGGAGCGACAGACTCGAGCCGGTCGTGATCTCGACCAGTGAGGCGACGCCCTGATGCACGATGGTCGCTCCGAGGACCAACAGCATCGGGATGATCACGCCGCTATGGAACACACGACGACGCGCCAGCCCGCCGATCACAGCGACGGGAATGAGCGCCAGCGCGTTGGCACCAAGCGGATCGAGCGCCAGCAGATCGAGCAGAATGCCGACCGGGAAGGCCCAGATGACGCCCTCAGCCATGCCGCGTTCCGCGCTCCATACCAGGATCAGCACGAGGACAAAGTTGGGGCCGATGCTCAGTAGGTTAACGGCCGGGATCAGCGCTGCCTGAGCAAACGCCAGGGTCGCGATCACCAGCGCAAAGATGAGACGTGTCATTGAGTCCGCTTCGTCCCCAGCGACATCGAAAGCGAGACGCCGCGCGAAAATCGTATCACAGCCCGAATTATGTTCAACGCGTCGCGCTACGCAACGCGGCCGCGATCGCCTCGCGCTCGGGAAGCGTCGACGCGAGCAGGCTCGCCTGGGCTGCTTCGATATCGTACGGCACACGCCGGAACTCGACGTCCCAGCCCTGTCCTTCGTTCGTCAGCACCACGTAGGCAGCACGCCAATCGCCGTCCATCGGCGCCCCGACGCTCCCGACCGACGTCAGCAGTCCATTGCCAACCGACCGGCGGTACTGGTGATGAATGTGACCGTAAGCGGTGCAGGCGGCCCGCGGCTCGTCGAGCATCCGGCGCGCGTCGGCCTCCGGCGCCTCCGGCAACACCGTCACATGCGCGCTCCAGGGCGTCGCGTGCGCGATCGTAAGTCGCGCGCTGTCCGGCCCGACGATATCGATGCGCAAAGGCAGATCGGCGAGGTAATCAACTTGATCGCTCGTCATGCGATCGAGCGCCCAGCGGTCGAACAGCTGCAGCGCCGGTGTATGTCGCTGGCTTTCCTCGGTATTGGACAGCTGGTAATCGCCTTCACGCGCCATCTCGACCAGGAATTCGTCGGTATTGCCGCGCACCGCCCGGTAACCGCGCTCGCGAATCCGATCGATCACTTCAGACGGAAATGCGCCACGAAAGGCGAAATCGCCGCCGTAGATCACCTCGTCGTACGGCCCGTTTTGATCGAGATCGGCCAGCACGGCATCCAGACCATGCAGGTTTCCATGCGCATCCGAAATCATGGCGATTCGCATCGTGCTCCGCCTTCCCCTTAGCGTCGTGCCAACGCCCGGCCGACCGCGCTGGCGTGCGCCGTCGCTTCGAGTGAGTCATCAAGTGCCGGTAATACGTCGAGGTTATAGCGCCGTCGCAGCGCGGCGCGAATCAGGAAGTCGGAGAGCTTCGGATTTTTCGGCAGCAGCGCGCCGTGCATATAGCAGCCGATCGCATTGCGATAGCGGCAGCCTTCGG
>JAICWZ010000612.1 GCA_025966355.1 Thermomicrobiaceae bacterium | reverse complement strand
TGCCGCGGCGATCGGAGCGGCCGCGACGCTGTATGGACTTTTCGGCAAGCGCACGGCGCGCCAGGCATACCGCCCGCACCTCTGGAGAACGTCCGACTGGATCGTGCTGGCAGCAGCGAGTGTCAGCGCCGCCAGTTTTGCCGGCTCAGTGGTTTTCGCATCGCACTCACTCGCCTGGTCGCCCTTCCCGCGCCTCGTCAGTCCGCCCTTTACTCCCTGGCTCGGCCTTGCCTGTCTGCTCCTCGTGACGCCCGCGTTCGTCGGAGGCAGCAACGAATGATCGTCTTCAACGACGTCTCATTCCGCTATCCAGCGGCGGCCGCCTCCGCGCTCGATAAGGTCGATCTGCGGATTGCCGATGGCTCCTTCACGGTCGTAACCGGCCCGTCCGGCTCCGGCAAATCGACGCTGGCGCGTTGCGTCAACGGCTTGGTACCGCACTTTCATGGTGGGACATTTGGCGGGTCTGTTCAGATCGACCAGTTCGATACTCGCGAGCACTCGACCGCGTTCTTGAGTCGCTTCGCGGGCTTCGTCGCGCAGGACCCCGAATCGCAGACGATCACCGACCGGGTCGACGATGAGATCGCCTTCGGGCTCGAAAACCTCGGATTGCAACGTTCGGAGATCCGCCTGCGCGTCGAAGAGACGCTCGACCTGTTGCGGTTGAATGAACTGCGCCATCGCCGCATCGCAACGCTCTCCGGCGGCGAACGACAGCGCGCAGTGATCGCGGCGGCGATGGCGATGCACCCCGCGACGCTGGTGCTTGACGAACCGACATCGCAACTCGATCCGCTAGCTGCCGAAGAGATCATCGCGGCGCTGGAACGGATGAATCAGGAGATTGGCACCACGATCGTGCTCGTCGAGCACCGGCTGGACCGGGTGCTCGGCGCCGCCGACCGCCTGCTTGTCCTCAATGCGCACGGGCATGTCATCGCAAACGACACCGTGCCTGCTGCGCTCGATGCGCTCCCTGCGCCACCGCCCCTCATACAGCTGGCGCGGGATCTTGGTTGGGCTCCGCCGCCGTTGACGGTGCGCGAGGCGCGACGATTCGTGCCAAGGACCGAATTTCCACGCATGATAGCGTCGAAGGGGGCGAGTGCGGATGGTCAGATCAGCATTGAGCTCGATCGTGTCTCGTTCGATTACGAACATCGCCCGGCGCTTCGTTCGCTCTCGACAGTGTTTCGAGCCGGCTCTCTCACCGCCATCATGGGACGCAACGGCAGCGGTAAGACGACATTGATCAAACTGATAAACGGTTTGATCAAACCAACCAGCGGTGAAATCCGCCTCGATGGTGTCTCGATCGCCGGTCGTGCCACATCTGACCTGGCACGTTCGATCGCCTACCTGCCACAGAACGCTACCGCCATGCTCTTCAATGAAACCGTCGACGCGGAACTCGCCTTCACACTGCGCTGCCGCCAGCAAACCGGAAATCGCGCCGCGCTCCTCGAGCAACTCGGGATCGCTGATCTCGCATCGCGCAACCCGCTCGATC
>JAICWZ010000497.1 GCA_025966355.1 Thermomicrobiaceae bacterium | reverse complement strand
CGAGGGCCGTCCAAACGCATGCTCGACGCGGACGTGTGGGTTCTTCCTGGCGAAATCCTCGTAATCGCTATCGCGATCCCACGGATGCAGCCGGACTACGAGGTTTGCGCCTCGTCCGTCGTTTGTGCGCCTCGCGGCCTCGGCCACGGCAGCGACGAACGACGGGTTTGCTGGCGTCAGCGTCGGATTGTTCAGAGCAAAGACGATGAGCTTGCGGCCAGGATCAAGGCCGAGCGACCGGATGAAGTCGTCACGTCTCGGCAGATCGGAGGGATGCGCGAACACATCGAATTGAGGGCCGCCCGTTATCGGCACCGCGCTTGGGTCGAGCCCGTAGAACGACACGACTTCACTTTGCATGAGCGGATTCCACACGGTCACGACGTCCGGACAAATGTAGGCGGGTCTCTTGGAGACCACGTTGTCCCACGTCGTATCGACGCTGACGACCGGGATGCCGCTTCGTTTTGACGCACGGATGAGCGGCAATTCGTCCGGGTGATACCCGGGTTTCGTGATCACGAGCGCGTCGATGTCCTGCAGGTCACGGCTGTAGTCGCGCTCAAACGGCTGCGGCGCCGAAGCGAGCCAGCCGTCCACTTGTCCTTCGGTCAGGCACAGTTCCGCGGCACGCTCCGCGATGGATGCGGCAAGATGGAACACTGGTCTGCGATGCCGTCGTTCTTCACGTTTGACGGCGAAGGTACGCGACCGCGTGCGACGGTTGTACAAGTGCTGCTTGACGAATTTCAGAAGGGTCAGACGCGCCGTCCGAGGCACAGTCCGGAGGCGCCCGATCGACACGTCTGCCGGTATCTGTCCCCGGATACGGGCCTCGTCACCTGTGGCAAGACGCGGCAGTAACAGCCGCGCCGAGTGGCCTTGCTCCACACACTCACGGACGAGCCCTGTTGCCACGACCGCCCGGAACGCCAGTCCATACGGGACCGAGAACAGCAGTCGCTTCCGTGGGCTGCTCATGTCAGGGATGTTTCTGAGCCCATGCGATGCTTGGCTGGACGATATCGCGATTGATGCGATGCGCGTGTCCACGCACCGTTGCGAGCATCCGATCGAGAACCTCGTCGGTCAGAAGATTCGGGACGAGGCCCAGCTCTGGCAATTTTGAGTGCTTGGCGTTGTAGTAATGATGTTCTTTCTCGACTCGAGGATTCGCCACGCGCGCGATCTCGACTTTCATCCCTCCGCGCGCGCCGGCGGCTTGTACACGCGTCGCGAGATCGAGAACCGAGAACTGCTCCGTGAACTGATTCAACACGCGGAACTCTCCCGCTTTTGCCGGATTTCGGACAGCGAGCTCCACGCACCGCAGCGTGTCATTGATATTCAGGAAACCGCGCGTCTGTCCACCCTCCCCATACACGGTGAGCGGAATGCCGCACACCGCCTGCACCAGAAAGCGATTCAGAACCGTGCCGAATACGGAGTCGTAGTGAAATGCGGTGCGCAGCTCGGGATCGCGGGCGGTATCCGCCGTTTCAATTCCGTAGACGACCCCTTGATTGAGATCGGTCGCCGCAAGCTTCCAGATGTTGCAGACAAACGCAATATTGTGGGTGTCGTGAACCTTCGAGAGATGATAGAAGCTGCCCGGCTGCTTCGGAAAAGGCAGAACGTCGGAACGACCATTGTGATTGATCGTGATGTAGCCTTCTTCAATATCAATGTTGGGCGTCCCGTACTCTCCCATCGTGCCGAGCTTCACGAGGTGCGTATTCGGACAATAGGACCGAATCGCAAAGAGCAGGTTCAGCGTTCCGACGATGTTATTGACCTGGGTATTGACCGCGTTGGTGCGGCTGTGCATCGAGTACGGCGCGGAGGGTTGCTCCGCATAGTGAACGATGGCGTCGGGCCGGATCTCTTCGAGCAGTTTGTAGACGAAACGGTGGTTCGTCAGGTCGCCCACGCGCAACTCAATGACGCGATCAGTCACCTGACGCCATCGCGCAATCCGCCGGTGCAGCGTAGGGACGGGCTCGAGGGTCTCTATCCCCAGCTCGAGCTCCCAGAACCGCTTCGAAAAATTGTCGACCGCGACGACGTCGTCACCTTTGTTGGAAAAGTGCATAGCGGTTGGCCAACCAAGATAGCCGTCCGCTCCAAGAATGAGCACTCGCATCGAACCGTTCCTCCTCGGCTTGACCAGGACCCTCAGTCGCTGGCAGCCACCTTCACGACGCCAGCACGCAGGAGCGCCTCCGCCACTGCAAGGTCGGCGGCATCATCCACATCCATGTCGT
>JAICWZ010000134.1 GCA_025966355.1 Thermomicrobiaceae bacterium | reverse complement strand
GGCGATAACGGCGACCCCGGCAACTTCGTCACCAGCCTGTACGGCACCTCCGGCATCCCGGAAGCCAACCAGTCTCATTACTCCAACCCCGACGTTGATAAACTCCTCGACCAAGCTGAGGCCGAGCCCGATCATGACAAGCGTTCGGACCTGTATAAGGAGGCGCAGGCCACTATCTGGCCGGATTGCCCGTGGGTCTGGCTTGTCAGCACAACTCAGACGAAGGCGCTGTCCGCTAAAGTACACGGGCTGACGCTGAACCCGACCCAGATGTACTTCAACATGAATGACGTCTGGCTCGAGAGGTAACAGCGCTTGGCAAGGTTTCTCGTTCGACGAGTCCTTCAATCCATACTGGTCATTCTCGGGGTTACGATTATCACCTTCCTGGCACTCCACGTAATCCCGGGAGACGTCGCGCACATGATCGGTGGCGAGAAGGCGACGCCCGAACAAATCGAGCAGATTCGCCAGCAACTCGGATTAGATCAGCCGCTGTACGTGCAATACTGGCGTTTTCTTAGCTCCGCTGTCCAGGGTGATTTCGGTACATCGCTTCAGACGCATATCTCGGCGATGCACGAGGTCGCTATTGCCTTTCCCTTGACATTCCAGCTTGCCTTCCTCTCGTTGCTGGTTGCGGCTGTCTTTGGTATCTGGCTGGGCACGATCGCAGCGGTGAAACGCGGAACAATCGTCGAGGGACTGTCGATGGCCATTACGCTTATCGGCACCTCGGCGCCTGTCTTCTGGATCGGCATCCTGTTGCTGCTCTTCGGCGGGGCAAGGCTCGGCTGGTTCCCGATCGGCGACGTCATCTCGAACAGCATCGACCTACAAAACATCACGCACATGACCATCGTCGACAGCATTATCACCGGAAACTGGCAGGCTCTCGGTAACACGCTCCACCATCTCATCCTGCCGGTCTTCACACTTTCGTTGCTGCCGATGGCCGTCATTTCGCGTATCACCAGAGCCGGAATGCTCGATGTGCTGCGGCAGGACTACCTCCGAACTGCTCGTGCGAAGGGCGTTCGGGAATCGATTGTCATCTATCGGCACGCGTTACCGAACGCATTCCTCCCAGTGGTGACCGCGCTCGGCCTGCAGTTTGGCGTGCTTCTCAGCGGTGCAATCCTCACCGAAACGGTCTTCAATCTTCCCGGCCTGGGGCGTCTTGTTATCTCGTCGATCTTGTTCCGCGACTTTCCGGTTATCCAGGCGATTGTCGTGGTCGCAGCGGTCGCGTTCACGGTGATCAATCTTCTGGTCGACCTTTCCTATGCGGTCTTCGATCCTCGAATTCGATACGAGTGAGGAGGCTGCGTGAAGACTACTACGATCGACTCGAGCGTGTTCGGATCGATCAGGCCGCGTGATAGTTTCTTCGTCCACGCCAGAAAGGTGCTGACAAGCCATCCGTCGGCAATGATCGGTATGGTCATATTCGTGGTGCTCCTCATCCTGGCCATCATCGGTCCACTGATCGCACCGTACGATCCGCTCTCGCAGACGTTGGCGGATCAATTGCAGGCGCCATCCTGGCATCACCTCTTCGGCACGGATCAGTTCGGTCGCGACATCTTTAGCCGTATTCTCGCTGGTGCACGGCTTGCGCTCTTGATCGGTGTCGTCGCCGACGTGCTGGCGCTCGCCTTCGGCACGTTATTCGGCCTGTTTGCCGCCTTCTACGGCGGGTTTGCCGACACGGCCATTATGCGCACGATGGATGTGCTCCTCGCCTTCCCGTATCTCCTCCTCGCCATGCTGGTAATCGCGCTGCTGGGGCCGGGCTTGTACCAGGCTGTCGCCGCAATCGGCATCGTGTATATCCCACAGTTCGCCCGCATCGTTCGCAGCGCCGCCCTCGCGGTTCGGCAGGAGCCATATATCGAAGTCGCGCGCTCCATCGGGGCGAGCCCGGTACGCATCATCTTCCGCCATGTACTCATCAATTCCGCACCGCCGATTATCGCGCAAACGACGCTTATGTTCGGCATTTCCATTCTGGAGGTCGCCGGTCTCGGCTTCCTTGGTCTCGGTGCGCAGCCACCACAACCGGAGTGGGGAGCGATGTTGGCCGAAGGCCGCTCGTACATCCTTACGAGTTGGTGGATGGCCACCGTGCCCGGACTGGCGATCATGTTCAGCGTCCTTGGGTTCAACCTTCTCGGCGATGTGGTCTTCGACATCCTGGATCCGAATCGCCAGCAGTCCGCGAAATAATCTGCCGCGCTACTCTACCGCGATTGATGCTGGTTGGCTGATAATCGGCGGGATGACCGAACGCGACGCTCGGCGCCCATGCCTGGCGCCTGGTGCGATTGAGGGGAATGACGATGGATCTCGAATTGACCGGCAAGGTGGCGATCGTGCCCGCGTCGAGTAGCGGGCTTGGGAAAGCCGTGGCGCTGGCGCTGGGGCGCGAGGGCGCGCGTGTCGCGATGTGTAGTCGCGATGAGTCCGCGATCAACGCGGCGGCGGATGAGGTGCGGTCGAGTGGCGCCGAGGTGCTGGCGCTGGCGGCCGATGTGACGCAGGCGGGCGATATCGAGCGGCTGATCGCGGCGACGACCGAGCGTTTCGGCGGCGTCGATATTCTGGTAACGAACGCCGGTGGCCCACCGGCCGGCACGTTCGACCGCTTCGACGATGCTGCCTGGCAAGCGGCGTTCAACCTGACACTGATGAGCGTCGTGCGGCTCATTCGCGGCGTGTTGCCGTCGATGAAAGAGCGTGGCGGCGGCGCGATCGTAGCGATGACCTCGTCGTCGATCAAGCAGCCGATCCCGAATCTGCTCCTCTCGAACGTCATGCGCTCCGGCGTGGCCTCGCTCATCAAGTCGCTTGCCGACGAGGTTGCCGGTGACCATATTCGGCTCAACACGGTCGTGCCGGGCCGCATCGCGACGCCGCGCATCGCGCAGCTCGATCAGGCGAACGCCCAGAAGAACGGCGTCGATGTTGAGACGGTGCGCGATCGTTCGCTGTCGCAAATTCCGATGGGCCGCTATGGCGAAACGGCCGAATTCGCAGATATGGTTGCCTTCCTGGCGTCGGAGCGCGCGTCGTACATCACCGGCGCGACGGTGCAGATCGACGGCGGTATGATCCGTTCGCTCTGGTAATCAATCGTCTCCGGCCGGCGCTTCGGCTTCCCAGTGCCAACCGGCGCCGGAACGCTCGACATAGCCGATGCCCGGGAAGGGGAAGTGGTAGACGAGAATGCGGGCGTGATCGGCCGCCGCCTGGTCGTAGATGCGGCGCCGGGTCTGCACGGCGATGTCGGGCTGGAAATCGAAGGCGGGGTGCCAGCTCGGCTCGGCCAGATGCACCGGATTGATAGCGACATCGACCAGATTGAGCAGTTGCTCGCTGCCGGAGGCGATCGTCAGCCCCATATGATGCGTCGTGTGACCGGGCGCCGGCAGGACATAGATGCCGGGCACGATCTGTTCCTCGTCGAGCCCTTCGATCAGGTCGAGCTGTAGCCGGATCGGCGGCAGGTATGTCTTGGCCCAGTTGCCCATGAACTGATCGAGTTCGCCGAGGTTGTGGAGCTTACCGGCCATCGCCTTGGCCAGGTTCGCCTCATCGGTCCAGAAATCCCACTCACCCTGACGCATGATGATGCGCGCGTTGGGGAAGGCGGGTTTGCCTTCAGCGTCGATCGTCGTGCCGATATGGTCGGGGTGCGCGTGCGTGAGGATGACGACGTCGATCGACTCAGGCTCGATCCCGGCCGCGCGCAGGTTCTCGAGCAGGTGACCGGTTGTCGGGGCGAACGGTCCGATACCGGTGTCGATCAGGACACGATGCGCGCCAGTTGTCACAACGAGCGACGTCAGTGACGACTGCACCATGTCGGTTGGCATGCCACGCTCGCTGAGCACCTGATCGCGCTCTTCCTCCGGCGCGTTGCCGAAGACCGCCGCCGCCGGGAAGGCGGAGAGCCCGTCCGTTACGGCGAGACAATCGAACGCTCCGACGGCGAAACGCAGCGCTTGCTGACTCATGGCTCCTCCTCCGTACTGCTGAATACCTGCGCCCCCGTGTTCATTATTGCCCCTGTGCGGTCGTTCGCCTAGAGAGACGAAGATTCTCTCGCAGAGGCGCAGAGGCGCAGAGGCGCAGAGACGCGGAGATTTCCTGATATTAGCCGAGCGCCAGGGCGACGATGCCGGCGACCATCATGCCGGCCGCGATGAGACGGCGTTTGCCTTCGCCTTCGGAGAGGAGCCGGGCGCCCATGAGCGTGCCGATCAGAATGCTTACCTCGCGGGCGGGCGCGACATAACTGACCGGCGTGAAGCTCATCGCAAACAGCACGAGCATGTAGGCGGCTGGGCTGAGGATCGCCACGCCGATCGTCTCGCGGCGATATTTCGCCCAGAGCGCGCGCACGACGTTTGGTCGTCTGATGGCAACCGGCGCCAGGAAGAAGGCACGTGTGACCGACGACCCAAGATCCTGAATGACCGGCGAGATCATCAGCGTGCTCACCGCGTGCTTATCCCAGAGCGTGTAGGTGGCGATGAACATGCCGGTTATGAGCCCGTAGAAGATGGCGGGATGATTGCCGGACCGACCGAGCGCGCTCGGTCCGCCGGTGAAGATGAAGACGCTCAGGATGACGATGGCCGCGCCGATGAGCCCGAGCAGCGAGGGATGCTCACCGAGGATGAAGATGGCGCCGATCGTCGCCAGCGTCGGTCCGGTGCCGCGCGCCAGTGGGTAGACGAGCGAGAGATCGCCGACCCGATAGCCCTGCTGCAGGATGAGGAAGTAGCCGATGTGGATGATGCCGCTGCCGACGATGAAGAGAATTTCGATCGGCCCGAAGTGAGGGCGTTGGATGATGATGACGGCGGCGATGACCGGTGCGTAGATCACCGAGGCAAGCGTCGCGAAGAGCCAGATGAACTCCGGCCCACCACCGACGCGTTTGACGAGCAGATTCCAGGTGGCGTGGATGAAGGCGGCGGCGAGGATGAGCACGAGCGCCAGTAGTGACAAGGCGGAGGCTCCTGTTTCACGTGTCCGGCGGCGTTTGCCACCAGCATACAGTGATCCGGCTACCTCAAGCCTTTTGTGCCGTCAGTTGTGCGATCGCGCATCGCGATATGCGATCGTGGCGCCGCTCGGACCAGTCTCGTCCATCCCTGATTTTCGGCCACAAAGCGGGCGGAAGACGGAACCCTAGGCGCAACCACAAGCTGGGGCGAGTATAACGCAGCCGATGGGAATTGGGAACACAATCAGCAGGGGTTCAACTCGTCGACGCCGGAGACGTGCAATCCCGGGGCGAAGCGCATGTAGCGCGCCTTGCCGGCACGTTTGGCGGCGTACAGCGCCGTGTCAGCCTCGCTGAGCATATCCTCGGCGGTCGTCGCATGGTTCGTCGCGATCGAGATGCCGATACTCGTGGAGATCGTGAGCGGCTGGTTGCCGAGATAGACGGTGGAGGAGAGGGCCGCGAGGATGCGGTCGGCGGCGCGTTCGGCGTCGGCCGGATCGGATAAGCCTTCGAGCAGCACGGTGAATTCGTCACCACCGAGGCGGGCGACCGTCTCCCCGACGCGTACCGTAGCCCGCAAGCGTTCGCCGATCAGAATGAGGAACTGATCTCCGGCCGGGTGCCCGAGACTGTCGTTGATCGTCTTGAAGCCGTCGAGATCGCAGAACAGAACGGCCACCATGCCGTTCGAGCGCTGCGCCATCTCGAGCCCGTGCTCGACCCGTTCCTGCAACAACG
>JAICWZ010000368.1 GCA_025966355.1 Thermomicrobiaceae bacterium | reverse complement strand
TCGGGCGACCTGCTCTAGCTTCATTGCTCCGCCAGGACAATACCCGGCTCTCCGGCATACGACAACAGTGGCGCAGCCCAATGTCTCTGCTCCGGCATTGTAGACAATGCGAGCGCACAATGCAGCCCCCCGAGTTCACGATATGCGCATAAGTGCAAGTACCACTCAGCACCGTTGATCGCGGGACGCACCGCACGCGGTATGATCGCGCGATGGATGCCGTGGTCGCGCTGCTGATCTTGCTGGTGACCCTGCTGCTGGTGCTGGTACGGCCACACGAGCTCCCGGTCGCGCTGCCGGCGGCACTTGGTGGCCTGCTCGTGCTCGCGCTGCGGCTCGTGTCGCTGCATGAAGCCTGGGAGATCCTTCGCTTTGCCCAGGATGCGCTCGTCTTCTTGATCGGCATGATGATCGTCAGCGCGATCGTCGAGCGAGCCGGATTCTTCGAATGGTGCGCGACGCTGGCGGCCCGTGCGGGGCGTGGGAGCGTGCGCCGGCTCTATCTCTTCATCTTTCTGATCGGTACGCTCATCACCGCGACGCTCTCGCTCGATGCCACGGCGATCGTGCTCACGCCGATCGTCTACGCCATGGCGGTTCGGCTCAAACTGCGGCCACTCCCCTTCATGTTCGCCTGCTGCTTCATCGCCAACACCGCCTCGCTTTTCATGCCGATTTCGAATCTCACGAATCTGCTGATCTACCGTGCGCTCGATTTCAGCTTTCTCCGCTTCAGTCTCATTATGTTCACTCCGGCGGTCGCGGCCGTCGCCACCAACGCCGCGCTCTTCAGCTACCTCTTCCGCTTCGATCTCATCGGTCATTACACGCTGTCGGCCGAGCCGTTCCGTCCGGCCAACCGTGCCTTCTTCCGACTCTCGGTGATTGGGCTCATCGTCATCCTGCTCGCAATCTTCGCCGCGTCGGTCGTACATCTCCCGATCGGGCCGATCGCACTGGCAGGCGGCATCGTGCTGCTGGCGCTCACATGGGCGCGCGGCTGGACACCATTCAGCGCGACACTCCGGGCGGTCTCCTGGAATCTGATCGTGCTGGTGCTCGGGCTCTTCCTGGTGGTGCAGGCGGTCGAGAATACCGTGCTGGCCGGTATCTTCACCGATGCGCTGCGTTCACTGGCGCCGGGCGATTCGTTCGTCCAGCTGCTGAGCATCGCGCTTGGGAGCACGCTCGGCGCGAATCTGATCAACAACATCCCGATGACAATTGTGGCCAGCAGCGCGCTCCGACCGGCGCTGGACGCGGGCACCGTACACCCGGCGGCCGGCTACGCCGCGCTGCTCGGCACCAACATCGGGCCGAATTTGACGATCACCGGCTCGCTGGCAACGCTGATCTGGCTCAGCATCGTGCAAGGTCGTGGGCTTTCGATCACGGCGCGGCAATACCTACGCCTCGGCATCGTCGCGACCCCGCTCATCCTGCTCAGTGCCGTCTTCGGCCTCTGGCTGTCGCTGAGACTCTTCTAGATTTTCTCGCGCAGAAGCACGCTTTCCCTGTCATCCTGAATACTCGGCCCATCATACGGTGTCCAGTTGGATAAGCGGATAGAGGCGTTTGAGTTTGACCCGAGCATCGTCCGTCGTGAACTGCCAGTCGATGGTCACCTGCGTGGTGTTACGCTCGGTGACCCAGGCGGCCACTTCGTGGCTGAGGGTCTCCCGATCAGACACCCGTCGGTGCAGGCATTGTCGGGCGAGGATACTGAGTTCGATCTCGGCCATATTGAGCCAACTGCCATGAATCGGGGTGTGATGGATCTCGAGTTTGTCCCAGATCCGTTTGGCCTCAGTCGGTGGGAAGGTTGCGTAGAGCGAGGCCGCCGTATGGATATTGAGATTGTCGAGAACGAGCACGATCCGCTCGGCATCGGGGAAGTCCTCGTCGACCAAGACGCGCATCTGCTCCGCCCAATCGGTCCGGGTCCGGCGCTCAGTGACGGTCACGCGACGGTGTCCAAGCAGCGGTGCGCACCAGAGGAAGAGGTTGGCGCGACCGTTGCGCCGGTAGGCGCTGTCGCGGCGGGCGGTCCGGCCAGGACGGGGAAGCAGGCTGGGCCGGACATCGGCCTGCAGTTCCTTGCCGCTTTCATCAAAGCAGACCAGTGGTCGGGCCGGATCGAGGGGTCGCTGGTACACGTCAAGGACATCCTCCATGGCCGCCACAAAAGCGGCACTCGCCTCGGTCGGCAGGCACCATTCGTGGATCAGCCACGGCTTGAGGACGTTTTTTTAAGCGTGAGGCGCACGGTCTCGTCCGCGATCGAGGGAACCACGCCGAGTTGGACGAGCCGATCCCCCAAGAGGTGGTGCGTCCAGTGGGCGTGGCCGTCGGGCGGTGGGCTACACGCGAGCGCGATCAACTGGGCTTCCCCCGCCCCATCGAGTCGCCGGGGGTATATCCGCCGCGTGGGCTTGCGCCGCAGGGCGCGCGCAACGCCGCCGTCCGCCCAATCGGCCCGGGTCCGTGCCACCGTTCGGCTGCTGACCTCCAGCGCCTCGGCAATGGCGACATCGCTCCAGGCACGTCCGCCGACCGCCCGATCTGCTTTGAGCAGAATGCGCGCCCGTTGCAGCGCATGGGCCGATGCGACTCCGTTCGCGATGTACGCGTGCAGCTCACCCCGCTCCTCCGGCGTCAGCCGGACCATATGCTGCTGGCTCATCGGTTCCCTCCAATCGCTTCGCGGCTGCGCCATCACCGCAGTGTCGCAGACGTATGTCAACTGGACACCGTATGATGGGCCGAGTACTGAACCGCAGTGAAGGATCTCCTCCCCGTGTCCTGTACGTAGTGCTCTCGGAAACGCATGAGAGACTCTTCGCTGCGGCTCAGAATGACGGATACGGCGCCTCTGCGAGAGACATGACGTCTTCCTACGCCAGCCCAAGACTGCTGAGGAACTCGACCAACAGCGCGTTGAACGCTTCGGGGTTGTCGGCGGGCGAGCCATGTCCGGCGTCGGGTACGACCGCCAGATCGGCCGCCGGCACCGCGTCGGCCACCGCCATCGTCAGTTC
>JAICWZ010000341.1 GCA_025966355.1 Thermomicrobiaceae bacterium | reverse complement strand
TCCGATCAGCGCCACATTCTTGACGTTCGATGGTTGCTCGTCGGCGTTGAAATACGGAGCGATCGAGAAGTCATCCCAGTATCCGCCGTAAATCTTGCGTCCCGGTTCATACATCGAATGCACTGCGTGGCCATCGTTCAGTTCGAGGATCGTCACATTCCCCTGCTTTATGACCTGTATGTAATTGTATTCGGACTCTTCCTCGTGGATGACTGTTCCAAGTTGCGCTGAGCGAATCGACTTGCCGTCGGTATAATAGGCGAGCGCCAGCACGATCACGAGCAATACCACGGCGCCGAGCCCCGCCCAGCGTGCGTGCAACATGAGGAGGCCCAACGCCGACGTGACCAAGAGCGCCAGAGCGATCGAATAGAACGTCCAATAGGTGCCGATGGACGGAATCAACAGCAGCACCGGCAGGAAGCTGCCGGCGATGCTCCCAACAGTCGAAAGCGCGTAGAGCGAACCGGCCGTGTTCCCGGCTGCATTCACGCGGTTGAGGCTGAGGCGAATGGCATACGGTGAGACGAACCCGAGCAGCGTCACTGGTATGGCAAAGAGCAAGAGGACACCGACGAGAGAGCCATAGAAGGCGCCAACCGAATAGTTGGCGAACGCGCTGAGTGATCGCTCAAGAATCGGTCGCGAAAGAACTGGAATCACGCCGGTGCCGAGACCGGCGATGGCGGTGAAGACAAGGAGCAACGACGCATTGGGCCAGCGATCGGCGACACGCCCGCCGTAGTAATAGCCGATCGAGAGATACAGCAGCGTCAGACCGATCAGGTTTGCCCAGATGAAGGTCGATGTGCCGAAGTATGGGCCGAGGAGCCGCGAGGCGGCTATTTCGATGGCGATGCTCGACATACCACCGATGAAGACGATAACAAGGACCAACCAGTGAAAGAGTCGACTCGATTCCGCGACCGTCGCGGGCTGTTCAAGCTCCAGATCAGTTGAGGTGCTCGCCGCCACGCATGCTCCCGAAATCGCCGTCGAACTGTTGGTCCGGACTCGTCTGCCCGATTATACGCATCCTGCCGGCTTCCGGACGCGTCCGCAGAGGCGGTTTGTTCTCGTCGTGGGAAAGAGGGGCTCGACGCCTGCACTGATTATGTCAGGTTAAAGCATCCCGAGTGTTCGGGATCAATTGCGTATAAGCGCACTTATCCGCAAAGCACGTGTCGGGGAGTGTGGGAGTCTCAGACCGTCAGCCCCTGCTCGCCTGAGGAGCCTCGAAACGTGCAGGTCGAGCACCATGTAGTCCACGGAACCAGGCGTCGGCCGGCATGGCGCGCTTGCCCTCGGGACGAACTTCAATCAATTTGAGGCTGCCGGTTCCACAGGCGACCAAAACGTCGCGGTGCTTGGAGACAACCGATCCTTCGGGCTGTTCCAGTGAATGTGGATCAAGCATAGCGCGCTCAATGACGACTCGCTTGTCATCAAGCGTCGTCCAGGCTGCCGGCCACGGCTGAAACGCACGCACCTGGCGTTCGATAATATGGGCGTCAGAGTTCCAATCGATCTCGCCATCGGCCTTGGTCAGTTCCCGGGTCATGGTCGCGCGCTGATCATCCTGCGCTCGGGCCGCGATCTGGCCGGTACTCCAGTCAAGCGCGACATCCGGCAGCATCTGGCCTGCGAGGCTCGCGAGCGTGTCGCTGAGTGACCCGCCCGTCTCGGAGCCATCCAACGCGACGCTTTCCTGTGCGACGATCGGCCCGGCGTCGAGGCGTCGCACCATCTTGATAATTGAAACGCCCGTTTCGGCATCTCCGTTGAGGATCGCGGCCTGGATCGGCGCCGACCCGCGGTATCGCGGCAAGAGCGACGGATGGACATTCAAACAGCCGTGTTCGGGAATCGAGAGGACATCACGCTGAAACAGCTCGCCGTAGGCGACAACCACGAAAAGATCGGCACCGGTAGACACAAGACGTTCGTGCGCCTCGTCGGAGCGAAGCGTTTCCGGTTGCCAAACCGGGATATCGAGCGACTCAGCGGCTATTTTGACTGCTGGTGAAACGAGGGTACGTCCGCGACCCGCACGACGATCCGGTTGGGTCACGACGAGGTCAAGCGAACAACGCGCATCGTGCGCGAGCGCGCTCAGCGACGGTACGGCAAATTGTGGGGAACCGAAGAAAATGATCCGTAGCGCCACACGCGCTACCGATGAGCGGCAGTAGCGTGATTGACCGCTTGATTCGCGAGGATGCTGAACGCCTGCACCACGTTTTCGCCGGTTTTGGCCGAGAGGAATCCATGCTGCGCACCGATATTGCGGGCGAAGACGCGTCCCCACACCTGGGGAAACGCCAGGCCGAGATCGATCTTATTGCCAACCACAAGTATTGGCGCGTCTCCGGCGTATCGCTTGCAGCGCCCATGCCATTCGATCAGCGCTTCGAGGGACGACGGCTCGGTGCCGTCGTAGACGAGCATCGCCGCCTGCGCGCCGATATAGAAGTTCGGCCGGTTGCCGGCCTGCCCTTCGATGTCCCAGATTGCCAGCCGAACCGACTCGCCATCAACCTGGAATTCTTGGGTCGTTATGTCAATGCCGAGCGTGATATTTCGGGCTTCGCTAAACTTGCCCTTGGCATACTGACGAATCAAAGACGTCTTGCCGACGTTGCCCTCGCCACCAACGATTACTTTGAGCGTTTTCATGTAGCAGGCCCCGCTTCTCGACGCTGCACCCGCGCAGCCGCGCCACGACGTCTGATCCTTTGGAGTATATGGCCCACACCTTGCACAGGTCAACAGGCCGATTGTCCTACCCTGTCAACCTTGCTATGATGTCATCCACTATGTGGACTGATCGGTCACGTCGCCTCCTCTTTTATGGCGGAACTTTCCTCATTCTCCTCTTTGCACTCTCGTTACGTATCTACGGGCATAGCTGGGACAACGGCTGGTACCTTCAGCCCGACGAACGCAATATCGTGATGGTCCTCACCGATCGCATCCACGCTCCACGGATTGACGATCTCGGCGCGGTGCTTGATCCCGCGCGCAGCCCGCTCAACCCGCGCTCGGATGGCAAAGACGGGAAACCGCAATCGTACGCCTACGGCAGCCTGCCGCTCTACGTGACCGATTTCGTCGCCTGGATCGCCGGCGTGGTTACCCGGACCGATCAGAACAACTACGATCACGTGGGCATGATCGGTCGTTATCTCACCGCGTTTCTCGATGCCGCGACCGTCGCGCTGGCGATGCTCTTCGCTCGCCGTGCGTTCG
>JAICWZ010000531.1 GCA_025966355.1 Thermomicrobiaceae bacterium | reverse complement strand
CGAGCGCGTCAAGCGTCCCCTCGCCAGCGCTTTTTGCAGCGCTTTCCTGTCCTTTCGAACTGGTGGCCATGGCCTCTCACCCGACCACTTCGACAATGTCGTTGTAGTAGTAGACGACGTTTGGTTATACGTACTGTTGCCCAGTTCAACACTGTTCGGATCCCCTTCGTTCCTCTGATCAGCAATGGTCGCCCCATTTTCGCCCAACGCGTTGTTGCCCGGTTCAACATCGCCCTCCAAACCAGTGTTGCTGTTTGCAACAGCGGTCTCTCCTCCTCTGTTGACGTCACCAACACTGGCTGCCGCCTCCGTATCACGCGCCGGTTTCGGCGTTTCGCTCGCCGGCTCCCCGTCATATTCCTGTCGCGAAGTCTCATCAGTCAAATTGGATGTCTCATTGGACGTCTTGGCCCGCTTGGCGTGGCCGGCTTTGGTGCGGGCCGAGGCGCGCGCGTCCTCGCGCTCGGCGCGTTCTGCGAGCGCCTGCCAGGTCGCGTTCTGGCGCAGTTCGGGGAGCATCTGGTGCCAGACGTTATCGGCATCGATCGGTGAAAAGCGTGGGGAGAAGATGCGGCGGATGTAGCGGTAGACCGTCCGGTCGCTCGCGGCCAGCTCGACGACGCGCAATACGTCGTCGGCCTTCAGGTTGTAGCCGTCCTGGTGATCGCGCACACGATAGAGATTGTGCGGCACCCGCCAGCGGCGGCCGCGCTCATCGACGCGCGTCACCATCTCCTTGCGGATTTCGATCAGGCCGAGCACCACCAGGATCTTATTAATGGTGATCAGTTCGGCCCGATCCTCACCGTAGAAATCGGCCTCCGCCTGCTGCGTCGGGAAGGCGTAGCCATGGTGCGGCGACTCCTCGCGTCGATCGGTCCAGACCGTATAGGAATTGAGCAGGCCGACGCCCTTGAGCCCGACCAACGGTGCGTACTGGGTGATGATCGTGTTCCAGTGCCAGAACCAGCCGCGGCGACGGGCGTCTTCGACGCTCCGCTCCGGCTCCCGCTTCTGTTGCTCAGGCTGGTTCAGTCCGCTCTCCGGCACTGCCGAACCTCCCCATGGCACCATTCCCGGCCCGACCGCGCTCCAGGTACGCGCAAGCCCGGGCCGCGACGGCCCTCTCTCAGTCACTCTAACATACCCCACGCGATAACTCAATCGTTTGGCTATGATGCTTGAATGCAACTGCAACGGTATTCTAGGGCGTTCGCGTGGCGTGTCGCGTGGCGAATAGGCGCGGGCTGCAGCCCTCACTCCCGGCCCCTCATCCAAGCCTGGGAGAGGGGTGTCTTGGGGGCAAACGTGGGTGTGTTCCGGCGAGGTTGTGCGCAGCCGAGCATCGCCCGAGGTTGAAACCGTCGGGCTGTTAGACGAAATCCCTTTGGGATTGAGAAACGTGACGAATAGCGCTCTCTCAGTCCCGTGAGAGACTTCGTTTACGTAGCCCGACGGTTTCAACCTCGGGCGATGACCTGGCACACGACGCTATGGATCGACGCATGCTTGACGAATATCCATGTCAGTTTCGGGTATCGAGGGACGATGCTTGACGAAAGTGTAGACGCGTGGGACACTTGACGTATTGATTCGTGCTTGGCTGTGAGGTGTTGTCGTGGATGACGTGATGCTTCCGTATCGCACCGATTGGCGCTCGCTGGCCACGCTGCTCGATATCCTGAAAGGGAAGGGCTCCGATCGCACCACGCTCGAAGCGCGGCTTGGCGCGGGCGAGTCGTTTCGCGAGACGTTGAACGCCGCCGAGCAGCTCCACGTCGTGCGGCGTGATGAGGCGGGTGAGATCCAGTTGACCGAACAAGGCCGTCGTCTCGCTTACGCCGCCAACGAGCCCGAGCGCCAGCATGAGCTCGCCGGTGCCATGCTCATCTATCCGCCGTATGCGATACCGCTGCAACGCGCACTCGACGAGGCGTTGCCGATCATCGACGGCCCGTGGGTCGAGCGCGTCTGGCAGGTCGACATGCGACTCGGCCAACCACGCAATCGCGTCGAAGAGGCTCGCACCTTCTTATTCCGGCTGGCCGACGATGCCGGACT
>JAICWZ010000435.1 GCA_025966355.1 Thermomicrobiaceae bacterium | reverse complement strand
GAAGCTTCCTCGCAGCAGGGGATCGTTGCCTGCGAGCTGAATGATCTGCTTGGCGTGCACTCCATAGATGCGAGCAAGCCGCTGGACAACGCTGCCTTCGAGCCCGGACGTCGATGTGAGATTGGCGGTGAACCGGTCGAAGTCAAAGGTGTTCGCACCGGGCAGCGGCACCTTGCCCGTCAGTGACGGTGGCGCCGGTCGCTTGAGCAGCTTAAAGACGGCGTCGATCGTCTGCTCTGCGAGTCTCCGGTAGGTGGTTATTTTGCCTCCGATGATCGAGATCATTCCATTGAGCGGAGCCTTGTGAACGTGGATAACGTGTTTACGCGTGATGCTCCCTGGCGTCCCTTCCTCTTTGTAGGGGAGCGGGCGAACGCCGGCGTACGCGTACAGAATATCGGTGCGCTTTAGATGTGCGTCTGGAATGATTCGGTTCGTCTCGTTGACGAGGTACTCGATCTCCTCATCATCCGGCACGACTTCATCGAAATTCCCGCTATGGCGTATATCGGTCGTCCCAATCAGATAGCGGCCATTCCAGGGGACGATGAAATAGGGGCGGCGGTCGGCCGCGGCCTCCACGTAGAGCGCTTCTTTTGGCGCTCCGGGGAATGCATCGACGACAATGTGACTGCCTTTCGTACCGCCGATGTAGCGTTGACCCTCACGGCCGGCAAGGACTTCATCGACCCAGGGCCCGGCAACATTCACCGTAATCGGTGCGTGCACCGAATACGTGCCGCCACCAATACGGTCGGTGAAGGCGATGCCGGTTACATTGCCCCGATCGTCGGTGAGCGGATGATCGACGGTGCAATACGTGAGTACGACAGCGCCTTTGTCACGTGCCGCGAGCGCGTTTTCAACCGTCAGTCGCTCAGGGAATGTGATCTGTGCATCGTAGTAATACGCCGCACCAAGCAGGCCACTCGCGTTCAGGCCTGGTTCAAGCCGAAGCGTCTGCTCGCGGCTGAGCATATGGTGGCGTTTCATACTCTTGTCGTAGGAAAGAACGTCGTACGCGATCATCCCCAGTCGAATCAACTTCGGCCCTCGTTTACCACCCTCATAGATCGGGATGAGGAAGGGGAGCGGGTGGACCAGGTTGGACGCGATACGCAGCAGGATCTCCCGCTCGCGCAACGATTCGCGAACGAGCGGGATTTCGTAATACTCCAAATAGCGGAGACCGCCATGGATGAGGCGCGTGGAACGAGCAGTCGTTCCGCTCGCAATATCATCTTTATCGATTAACAGCACCTCCAGCCCACGCATCGCCGCGTCACGTGCGATGCCGGCGCCATTGATTCCAGCTCCAATGACGATGACATCGAAGGACTGTCGTTCGATGTCGACCGGGATCGGAGTCATCCGCACGGTTGTAGCCATCTGACGTCTCTTTCTCTAACCGCTACTTTGCTTCGTCATCCCGGTGGCATATCGAACATTCAGACGCGCGCAATCCGGCGGTTCACACATTCATTCCGTACGCAATAACTAGGCGATCCGGGCTTGGGCTGCCTGTGCCGCATCGCGAGCACGAAGCCCACGGATGATCTCCTTCGCCTGCGGGATACGCGTTGCCGTCATACTTAACTCGCGCAGTCCCAGGCCGACGAGCAGTGGAATCGCTTCCGGATCACCAGCGAGTTCTCCGCAAACGCCGACCGGCTTGCCTGCGGCCGCAGCCGCGGTCACGCTACGCTCGATCAGCCGAAGCACGGCGACGTCGAGTGGCGAGTAATTCGCCGCGAGCGACTCGTTGGTCCGGTCAATGGCCAGCACATATTGCACAAGATCGTTCGTGCCAACGCTGAAGAAGTCGACTTCCTTGATGAGTCGGTCCGCATTGATGGCGGCGGCCGGCACCTCGATCATGATCCCAACCGGTATGTCGGCGCGGTGCTCGACTCCTTCGGCCTGGAGTTCGCCGGCGACGGATGTCAGGATCATACGGGCGGCGCGTATGTCGTCGACGGTCGTAACCATTGGGAACATCACCCGAAGATCGCCCGACGTTGCTGCTCGCAGGATGGCGCGCAGTTGCGTGCGCAAGATCTCGGGATGTTGGAGCGTCAATCGAAGTCCGCGGACGCCGAGAAACGGGTTCGTTTCCGCCGCAACCGGAATGCCCTCCACCGGTTTGTCACCACCGGCATCGAGCGTCCGAATGACAACCGGGCGGCTCCCCATTCCTCGCGCGATCGCCTGGTAGGTGAGCAATTGCTCCCGTTCATCCGGCAGGTCCGTGCGCTCGTGAAAGAGAAACTCGGTACGAACGAGCCCGATTCCTTCTGCCCCCTGCGCTAATGCCGCCTCGATCTCGCCCGGTGCACCGATATTCGCGAACAGCCCGATGCGCATGCCGTCCTTCGTCAGACCGGGTAGATCCCGCAAATGCGCGCGACGAATCTGCTCCTGGCGTTCAGCGGAGATTCGCCCTTCTACTCTTGCCAGCGTGCTCGGATCGGGCGAGAGCACCACCTCAGCACGTTCTCCATCAACCGTTACAACCTCACCATCCTCTGACTGAGAGAGAATATCGGTGACGCCGACGACGATCGGCAATCCCATGGCACGAGCCATGATCGCGACGTGAGCGGTGCGGCT
>JAICWZ010000104.1 GCA_025966355.1 Thermomicrobiaceae bacterium | reverse complement strand
GGCATAAGAACATGGAGCAATGGGATAGTGCGCAATCCAACACCACCACGAGGTTGTGGCGGGCCGCCACCTCCATCAACCGCTGCATGTCCACGGCCTGACCATAAAGATGTACGGGGACAACCGCCTTGATTTTGTCGCGGAGACCGTCCATTTGCGCAATTGCTAGTGCAAGGTTTCCGCCTGCCGAGAAACCTCCTATGGCGATCTTGGAGTGATCGACTGGCAGTTCCGGATCCGCAATGACAACCGGCTCGATGTCAGCGGGCACCGTCACTGACTCCGGCACATACCAGGCTGGCCCCTGCCAGATGCGTTCAACCGGGCCGTACTTCGTAAGGGCATCGAGGAGGCATTGAAGGGACGCGGGCGGTTCATGCAATTCGTTCGCGATCGGCTCATTGGCGAGCGCCGTTTCAAGCTCGTCGATAAGATCGACCGGCAGGTCGTGACGCAGGCGCCAGATGTTGCCGTACGACGTTCGACCGAGGAAGAGCCGGGGCGCTGGCTGCTCGATCGGCTCATTGACCGCAATCAAGCGTCCCGCCGCATCGTGGCGGAAGAGCGTCCGTGCCTGCAACTCGATCAGATCGAGTGGATTCGGTCCTTCGCTCATGACGATGTCTTTCCCTGCGGGCTGACGAACTGGCGCAGCCGTTCGCCACGCGCAGACGCCTCGATCGCTTGACCAAGCCGTTTGCGCTTCGTCTCCTCGCGCTTGGCGCCCATTACCCAGTGCTTGACGACGCGCCGGTAGGTGGGCGCCTGGGCTTCAAAAAACGCCCAGGCCGTCTCATGACTGCGAAACTCGGCTTCGTAGCCGGGATCGAGTTCTTGCGGCGCACGCTCGTGCGAATAGAGCTTCTCCCGCGTGGGATTCCGCTCGGCAAACGTCTTCAAGCCGGCCGGCTGCATCAGGCCCAGCTCGGTCAGTTCGCCGACGCGTTTGATATTGATCTGGCTCCAGATGCTGTTCTTCTTGCGCGGCGTCCAGCGCTGGGTGAAGCGTTGTGCGTCGACGCTCTTGACCTTCGTATCGATCCACCCGAAGCAGAGCGCTTCATCCAGCGCTTCGGCATACGTAATGCCGGTCAGCCCCGAGTTCTTCTAGTAAAAGCCGATCCAGACCTCGCTCGCCTCGCCATGATGCGCCAGCAGCCAGTTATGGAACTCAGCTTGGGAGGCGAAATAGTGGATGTCCATGACAGTGTGTTCCTTCATGGATGACATCATCGTTTGGGCTACATAAATACGATCAATTCCTTCGTCGTAGGGGCGCGATCAATCGCGCCCGGCGCGCCGTTCAGGCGGCGCCCGTCCTCCCCGTCGTCCCAGCGCCCGCGTTGCCGGTCGTCACCCGCTTGCCATCGAACCCGCCTCGTGCGCTGCGCGCACAGCGGCCGGGCGCGATCAATCGTGCCCCTACGGAGTGGCAAACGCATCCACCCGCTCAAACAACCGCTCAATAACGCTGTCGTCGGTGTAGGGGTTGAGGAGGATGACGCGCAGCCAGCGGTGGCCGCGGTAGAGCGGTAGGGAGACGAAGATGTTTTCGTCGCGCAGGAGCGATTCCTGCAAGCGCGTGTTCCAGTCGTCCCAGGCGCCGGCAGGCAGCCAGTCGGGGCAGCCACGGAAGACGGCGATGTTCATTTCGGGACGGCCGGCGAGTTCCAGGTACGGACGCTGTTCGGCCTCGTGGGCGACGCGTTCGGCCAGTTCGCAGCCGTGATCGATGAGCCTGGCGAAGCCCTGGCGGCCGATCTGTTGCAGCGTCAGCCAGAGTTTTAATACGTCGGCATGGCGGGTGCCCTGCACGCCGATCTCGCCGAGGTTGATGAAGTCGCCGGCGTCGCGCGTATACGAGGCGCCGATGCGGAAGTAGCGGTTGAGCAGCGAGTAATCGCGGAAGAGCGCCATGGCGCAGGTTTTCGTGACATACAGCCACTTCTGCGGATTGAAGGTGAGCGAATCTGCCTGTTCCACGCCGTCCATGCGCCAGCGCTGAGCGTCGGAAAAGAAGACGCCGCCGCCATAGGCCGCGTCGACGTGGAACCAGAGCTGCTCGTCGCGGGCGATCCGACCGATCTCCGGGAGCGGGTCGATATTGCCGGTTGTGGTGGTGCCGACCGTGGCGACGACGGCGAAGGGCGCCTGTCCGGCCTCCCGCGCATGCCGAATCGCCGCTTCCAGCTTCTCGGGGATCATGCGCGAATCGGCGTCGGATGCGACCGGGATAACGGCATCGGTGCCGAGCCCGAGCAGCATCGTCGCCTTCTGCAACGACATATGCGCGACATCGGAAGCGAAGATGACCGGCTGGCGTTCCAGTCCAAGCAAGCCGTGCTTCTGCACATCGAAGGCGACGTTCCGCGCGACGGTGAGTGCTTCGAGATTGGCGATGCCACCGGCGCCGGTGAGCATGCCGCCCGAGCGTTCGCCCAATCCGAAGAACCGGCCGAACTCGCGCAGCAGCCGATCTTCGAGGCGCGAAAAGGCGGGAGACATTTCGAGCGTGAACATGTTGTTGTTGAGCGTGGCGGTGATGAACTCACCAAGCATCGAGATCGTGGTCGGCATCGGGTCCATATGGCCGATGCAGCCGGGGCTGGCGGTGTTCATTGAACCGCGCACGAGCAGATCGAGTCCGGCCAGGATCTCGTCGATGTCAGCCGGCTCTTCGGGAAGGCCGGGCACCTCCGGCAGCGGACTCTCGGCCGGCATCGGAGGATGATCGGCCGCACTCGTCAGGAAATCGAGCGCGTGCGCCACGAAGCGATCGACGAGCCGTTCGATCTCGGCGCGATTTCCGCCTTGAGGATCGATAAAGGCGCCGGCTGGAAGCTGCATTTCGGGTTGATTCACGCGGTTACTCCTGCATCGCTGCTGTCTGGTTTCTCCAGAACGGCCCAGATCGTGACGGTGCGGCCTTCTTCGTCATTGCGCCACATATTGCCGATGGCGGCCTCGCATGTTTCGGGAGGTAACGTGAACGAGGTCAATGGTGGGATCGGCGGCGTGCCCGGTGAGCGGCCGATGCGGGCGCGCACCCAGGAGCGGATCATGTCGCTGGCATCGAGCCAGGTGATCTCGCGGAATCCGGCGTTGGTCAGTGTCTGCCGGGCGTCATCCGGCGCTCGCACGAAGCTATCCGCGGGATCGACCGCCCAGGGGGTCGGGAAGCGCAACGGTTCGACCGGCCCGGCCATCACCTCCTGGAAAGCGAAACGCCCGCCCGGGCGCAGAACACGGAAGATCTCCGCCGCCAGGCCGTCTTTGTCGGCGACATTCATGGCCGAGTTCTGCAGGAGTACGGCATCGACGCTCGCCGTTCGCACCGGCAATTGGGTGCCGGAACCGACGACGAAATCGACGCGGTCGCTGAAACCGAGTCGTGCGGTCAGTTCCGCGCCGGTGCGGGCGAACGCAGTTGAGCGGTCGACGACGGTCACGCGCTGGCCGAATTCTGTCGCGAGCGTGCGCGCTGGACCACCAATGCCGCCGCCGATGTCGAGCACGCGCGCACCTTCCGGCAGTTCGGTCAGCGTCACCAGCTTGCGTGTCGCCCAGGTGCCGCCGTTGTGGAACTGATCGACCGGCGCCAGATCGCGCGGTGTGAGTGCGGTCAGATCCTTGCCGGCCGATTGCAGCGCGGACAGAATCGCGGTCGTCAGTTCGCTTTCGGGTGTGGCATCGCGTTTCGACATGACTGACCTTTCCTCCCCTTCAGCGCCAGCATAGTCGAAATGCCGAACGGTCGAAAGGACGCGGCGCCGCACACATCATCGACTGCCACCCAACGTTCGCCAGGAGCCAGCTACCCGAGCGTGCCTACCGCGATCAGTCGTTCGGCACAAATGGCGACGGCGCCGCATCGTAGGTTGTCCACGGCTGCCAGGTGAAGCGTTCGCGGAAACGATCGAGCAAACGGAGGACCGGCTGCGCGAGTAAGACCACGAGCAGGATGTTGGCGATGCTGCGGAAGAGATCGTAGACGAGCGACGTAACCAGATAGAAATGGACGTAGGTGTGGAGCGTCTGGCCCAGCGTCATACCGGGCACCCAGTAGAGCCCAACCTGTTGCTGAAGCCCTGGCGCCGCAAACGGCCACTCCCAGATATTCATAATGGCGCCGAAGAGCAAGCCCCAGATGCCACCAAAGAGCGCCAGCATGGCGATCTCACGCTTTCTGCCGCTGCGTGGCAGCATCCCGGCGGTCAGACCGATCCAGCCCGCTGTCAGCATCTGAAATGGCAACCAGGGGCCGATACCACCCGTGATGAAGGCGGAGACGAGAAGCGTCAGGGCACCCATCAGAAAGCCAAAATCGGCGCCGTAGGCAAAGCCGGCGAGGATGATCAGCAGAAAGATCGGTGAGGCGCCGAGCACCGTCGGGATGAGCCGGAGCGCCGCGTCAGTCGCGACCAGCACGCCGAGCAAGGCGACCAGCTTCGAGGCCGAGGCGCCGGGCCGGGCGGTGCCGCGCTGAATCTCGACCAGAATGGTGAGCAGGCAGATCGCGCCGAGCAGCGCGAAGAGGATCGGCACCTCAATACCGCGTCGTGCCAGCCGTTCCTCCTGCCCAAAGAGTGGCAGGAGAAACGGGTAGAGGATCGTCAGCAGGCCGATAACGCTCACCAGCAGGACGAGTAGCGATGGAGCGCGACGGCCGGTCATCTGGTGGTCGCAACCGGCAACAGTTGCACCGGCTGCATGCCGTGCTCCGGCGCGATGCCGCCGAACGCTTCGGGGTGCAATATCTCGGCCAGAATCTCAATGCCGGTCACGAGCCGTGGTCCGGGCCGGTTGAAATAGCTGGAGCCATCGACGGCGTAGACCTGCTCGTTTCGTACCGCCGGCACGGCGTCGAGTCGCGGCAGATCGCGCAGCAGACGCGCTTCGGCGACGGTGTGATCGAGTCCATCGCCGCACGGCATCAGAATCAGCACATCGGGCGCGGCAGCGACGACACCGTCCCAGTCGATGACGGTCGTCGGCGCGCCGGGCGTGCCGAGCACGTCCTGACCACCAGCCATCGCCACCATTTCGGGCACCCAGTGTCCGCCGATCATCAGGGGGCTGAGCCATTCGAGGCAGACAACCCGGCGCGGCGACCCGGCCACCTCGCTGACACGGTGCCGAATCCAGTCGATGCGATGCTGCAGTGCGTCGACGACTGAGGCAGCGACGCCTTCGCGACCGGTGGCGGCGCCGACGGTGCGCATCGAATCGAGCACGCCTGTGACGCTGGTCGGCTCGATCGAGATGACCTGCGGCATGCGCGGCAGGGTGCGGGCGATCGCCATGACGTCGTCGTAGGAGACGGCGCAGACGGGGCAAAGCTCTTGCGTAAGGATGAGGTCGGGCTCGAGTTCGCGCAACAGATCGACGTCCATTTCGTAGATCGGTAGGCCCTGACTGACGCGCTCGCGCACCAGCCGGTCGATCTCGGCGCTGTCGGTGATACCGGCCGGCAGAACATTGCGCGTGATCTGTGGTTTGCGCCTGGCGGCCGCTGGGAAGTCGCACTCGTGGGTGACCGCGACGACCTGATTACCGAGCCCGAGCGCATAGCAGATTTCGGTGATGCTTGGCAGCAACGAGACGATCCGCATTCTGGCATCCTTTCCATAGTCCAAACCGCGCCCCGTTTCTCGAATCTGTACCTGCGTGTCGTTCGGGGCCGGTCGTGCGATGCGACAAGTGAACGGCCTGGAAGAGGATATCGGCTATCCATGAATAATACTCGCCCTGGATCGCTCCACGCGGGGAACCTGGCGCCTCGTATCCTAACCGTCTACCCGCATCCGGATGACGAGAGCTTCGGGCCGGCGGCCGTGCTGGCGAAATACGCTCGGCGTGGTGCGGTGATCCACGGAGTCTTCGCCACTCGTGGTGAGCACGGTGAACCGCTCGAGGGTCTCGATCTATCACCGGAACAACTCGCTGAGGTGCGCGAGCGTGATCTCCGCGATGCGACGGCCGTGATCGGCTACGCCGGTATCGAACTCCTTGGTTACGCGGACGGCGCGCTGGCGGATTTACCCGACGGCCAATTGGCCGCGCTGGTGCTGGCCGCGATCCAGCGCTATGTCCCGGATGTCGTCATCACCTTCGGGCCGGGTGGCATAACCCGTCATCCCGACCACGTGGCGGTTTCGCAGGCCACGACACATGCCGTGCATCACGCGCTGCGCAGCGGCGCACCGCCGATGGAGCTCTATTACGACGCGGTCCGCCCGCAGCGTGCCGAGCAGTTCGGGATCGCCGATCTTCCCGATGGCCACCCGAACACCTGGATCGACGTCAGCGACACGGTCGCCGTCAAGCTCGATGCGCTGCGCTGCCACGCGCGCCACATCAAGGATGCCCAGCAGCGTCTCGAACAGCTCGAACGCGAACCGGAAACAGTCGCCACCCTCTACCGCGCCTGGCCCGAAGTCTCCCCCGGCCTGCGGCTCACGGGATTATTGACCGGCGACGCGGGCTAGGCGGGCGTTTGGGGCACCTCACTATCTTGGGATGATGAATGTCGAGTGTCGTTGAGAGCTGTTTCACACGGGAGGCACCAATGGAGTTCAGCATTATTCAGAATCCGGCCGGTGTGCATGCGACGAAGGGGTATGCGCACGCCGCGCGTATGGGCGACATCCTGTTCGTTTCGGGACAGGTCGCGCAGAACGAGCAGGGCGAGATCGTCGGCAAGGGTGATCCGGAGGCGCAGGTCGAGCAGATCTTCAAGAACATGCAAGCGGTGCTGGCGGCGGGCGGTTCGAGCCTGGCGCGGGTTGGCAAGATCAACATCCTGTCG
>JAICWZ010000012.1 GCA_025966355.1 Thermomicrobiaceae bacterium | reverse complement strand
GCTCGCTTAGTTCGGCTCGTGGGGCAACAGCGGTTCGCTGTGATCGGTGCGGCCGTTCGCCACGATCTGCGTACCGCGTGCGCGCCGAATCTTCTCCGAAGCGGAGAGGATGGTCGCAATCGCTTGCTCGACGGCATCATCGAGCGCCGCGCTCTGGTCCGCGGTTGGTTCGGGATCAGCGAGATCGGCCGGTAGCGGCCCGAAGCCGTAGACGCGCCCCACATCGGCCGCCTCCGCGTAGCGCACGACCAGTTTGTCATCGCCCGCCAGCACGCCCGTGAAATTCGCGAGCGGTGTTGGATCGATCGGTTCCGCGCCCCAGCCCGGGTCGATAAGAAACGTCTGCAAGAACGGCCGGCTGAATTCGCTGAGCGCCGCGATCAGCTCGGGCGATGCATCGCGATCGACAAGCGCGATATCGACGGTCGAGAGCATACGGTTCAGCCATTCGGCCAGCGCGAAGCCGGTGCGTGGTTCAACCGTCTGGTAATGGATATCTGAGAAGCGCTCACGAAAGGCATTGAGCCCCCCGGCGCGTTCGCGTCGCAACAGCGCCTGCACGGCACGATTGCCGCGCGTTTCGAAAAACGTAGCGAGGTTCGCGCGCTGTTGCAGGCGACGGCCGAATGCACGCCAGAGGTGGGCGCTCGGGTTATCGACACTGGAGACGACCGAGACGGTGAAGATCGCCCAGCGGAGCCGATCGCCGCTCATCGTGCTGCCCTATGAGGCATGGCTTTTGGCAAAACTGCTTCCCTCGGAACGCGAGAACCGCATACGCCAAACGCCCGCCAGCGCCTCTGTGACGATGTTGGCGTTCATCTTGGAATGTCCGGCCCGGCGTTCGTGGAAGGTGATTGGGATCTCGAGCACATGAAAGCCGGCCAGATGCGCGCGATAGGTCATTTCGATCTGGAAGGCGTAGCCGGTCGATTCGATCGAATCGAGATCGAGCGCTTCCAGCACGGAGCGCCGGAAACATTTGAAGCCGCCGGTCAGGTCATTATAGTCGACGCCGAGAATGAGCCGCGCGTAGGTCGAGCCGCCCTGGCTGATGAAGCGACGGGCGCGCGACCAGTTGAGCGTCTTGCCACCCGGCACGTAGCGCGAGCCAAGCACAAGATCGGCACACGACGTCGCATCGGCGAGGCGGGGCAGTACGCTCGGGTCGTGCGAGAAATCGGCGTCCATTTCGCAGATCAGATCATAGTCGCGGGCCAGCGCCCAGCGAAAGCCGTCGAGATAGGCGGTCCCAAGGCCGAGCTTGCCCGCGCGCAGCAAAAGATGGACACGGCCAGGGAATTCACGCGCGATCTGCTCGACGAGTTGCGCGGAACCATCCGGCGAATTGTCGTCGACGACCAGAACATCAAAGCGTGAGTCGCGCAGGACCGCCGGAATGAGCGCGCTCAAGTTTTCACGCTCGTTATAGGTCGGCACGACCACGAGCGCTGAAGTCGTCCGCGTGCGCGGCTTCTTCTCAACATATTCCAACAGATCGACCAATTCAGACACGTCCCTTCGAAGCTGGCGGTTCTTGCCAGTAACCGCGCCGGGGGATGTAGCAAGATGGAACAGGATTCACCGACGCGTTGTCGATCGACGGAGCCGTTTTCGCACGATCAACGAGATCTCCTCCCGGTTCTCCCGCCAGATGTGAATAGCGGTTGGCGTCACCGAAATCGCGATGATCAACACAATAATCGGCAGGAGGTAACGGTCGATGTTCGGGATGGCACTCCCGAGGAAGTAGCCCGCGACCGAAACGCCAACCGCCCAGAGAAATCCTCCCAATACGTTGTACAACGCGAAGCGCGGATAGCGCATCTCGGCCGCTCCCGCCACGATTGGCGTGAACGTGCGTACAATTGGCAAGAATCGCGCCAAGACAAGCGCCTTGCCACCGTGTCGCATGAAAAACGCCTCGGCGCGTGCGAGATATTCCGGTTTGAAAAAGGTCGATTCGGGCCGTTGAAAGAGCCCTCGACCGACTCGACGTCCAAAGCCGTAACCGACGGCATCACCGAGCACCGCTGCCACGAACGCAAGTGGCGCCAAAATCCAGATCGAAAGATACCCCTGCGAGGCGAGAAAGCCGGCCGTGAACAGAAGGCTGTCGCCGGGCAGGAAAAAGCCGATGAGCAGCCCGCTCTCGGCGAAGACCATGACGGTGACACCGATATAGCCGATCGCCTTGATAAGGGCAACGAGATCGAAATGGGGCATGAGTTCTCCTCATTAGCCGCGTGGCTCGTGTTGGGAGTCGCGTGAAGCTGCTGGGGAGTAGAGAAATGTCCCACTGCATCACCGGCGACCGCCGGTTGATGGCCACCGATCACCATGCCCTCGGGGGCTGAGCGTGGATGCCATCGATTTACTTCAGCGTGCCTGGCGGAGCGCCTGCCGTTCCTCATGGCACGAAGGCGGAGTATACACGTGCGCGTCTTCAAGTGTGTCTCGGTCGTTCCGACCATGATCACGATCGATTTCCACATATCGATTGACCGCTGAATGGCCGTGAAGTGTACGTTCGCGGTCGCTGTGCACCGGGTCAGATGCATCGAGCCGCGAAGACTGCACGCCCACCCGCCCAAATCATAGCCAGACCAACATTAACGCAGTATGAAATGGGGACGGTATTTTCGTCTGATCGAACAGCCATTGGTGCCGGTGGGAGGCGTAAAGCAGGTCGGCTCGGATGCCCAGACGCATCGTTATCGGTGACACCGGACGCCATCAGCGTAACTCGTGGCGCCGGACCTTCCAGAGCGTATCCAGCTGGTCGTTAATCTCGTTCAGCCGCCGTCGCGTCGCGCGGCTATCATCGAAGCGCGTCAGTGTGCTGAGAAGCTGGCGCCGTTCGTCCGACAGATGTTCGATCTGGGCCAGCACCATCGTCCGCATACGGATCGGCTCAAGCTCGCGAATGGACTGCATTTCATCGATCATTCGCACGACCTCCATGATCGTGGCGCCCATAAACGGGCGTCGAATGTGCACAACTCTCGCCGGTCCGGCAGCATCCCGTTCCGCAAAGAGTTGACATTAGACCGTAGCAACTGTTGTGCCACGGCGTGTACGGACACACAGCACGAATCGGTGTGACGGAGCGGTCAGGCGCGAAGGGGCGGCGGTTGTTCGGTTCATCCGCCGAAGGCGATGGCGAGGACGCCGAGGATGATCATGCCGGCGGCCGCGATCTGGGGAGAGCGGAGCCGCTCGTGAAGTACGAAGACGCCCAGCATCATGCCGAAGAAGATACTGATCTCGCGGAGCGGCACGACGTAGCTGACGTTGCTGAGGCGGAGCGCTGAGAGGACGATGAAGTAGACACCCATCGGCAACAGCCCACCGAGCAATATGGATCGGCGGTTGAAGCGCCATTCGCCGATGAAGGCCGCACGGCGGCGGGTCAGCACATATGGCGCAAGTCCGATGGCGGCGGTGAGGAAGATAAAGTAGACATAAACCAACGGATGAACATGCCCGACACCGGCCTTGTCGATTAGCGAGTAGGAGGCGATGCCGCAGCCGGCCGCGACGGCGAAGAAAAGTCCGCGCCGGTTACTCAGCTCAATCGTGACGCGCTGGGCGTGCAGGCTGTCGAACGCCAGCAGGACCAGCGCCAGGAAGATCGCCGCGATCCCGAGTCCGCCCGCGAACGACGGAATTTCGCCGTAGATCGGCGCCGCCAGGATCGCGACGAGCAACAGGCCGGTACCGCGCGCCACCGGATAGGTGAGGGCCAGCGCACCGTTGCGATACGCCTCGGCCAGCGAGACGTAATAGAAGATCTCGCAGACGGTTGAGAAGAGGAGAAACGGCCAGCCGTCGTGCGGAATCGGATGCCGCTGCAGCGCGATCATGGCTGGAATGCCGTACACGACGATGCTGACCAGGTGGAACGAGAACATGAAGGCGAGCGGATCGCTACTCCGCTTCGCCAGCAAGTTCCAGATCGAATGGAAGACCGCCGAGAGAATGACAAGTCCAACGGCGACTAATTGCACGAGTGACGGCCGTCGCTCTCGCTATCCGTTCAAATACCGCAGCGCGCTCGCGACCATGACCTTGACACCGGTTGCCATGGCGTCTTCGTCGATGTCGAAGCGTGGATGATGCGGCGCATAGATCTTGCCCTGCTCTGGATTGGCGATGCCGAGATTGAACATGCAGGTCGGTACTTTCTGCGCGATGAAGGCCATATCCTCGCCGCCCATACCCGGCTTGCGCTCGAAGACGTTTTCGGGACCGAGCACGTCGCCGGCGGCGGCGCGCACCAGTTCGCTCATGGCGGGGTCGTTGTGCAGCGCCGGATAGCCGCGCAGGTAGGCGACATCGACCTCGGCGCGCATCGCCATGCCGATGCCGGCCGCGATCTCCTTGACGCGCTTCTCGATGTGATCGCGTACGTTCGGTGAGTAGGTGCGTACGGTCCCCTGCAATACGGCGCTATCGGGGATGACGTTGGGGGCCGAGCCGGCGTGCAGCGCTCCAAACGTGATGACCGCCTGCTCGAACGGATCGATCTCGCGGCTGACGATCGTTTGCAGCAACAGCAGGATCTGCGAGGCGACGACGGTCGAATCGACGCTCATATGCGGCCGTGCGGCGTGGCCGCCGACGCCGTGGACGGTGATCTGGACCCGATCGGAGGCGGCGCTGGAGAAGCCGGGCGCCACGCCGATCTGTCCGGCGCGCCAGAGCGGGCTGACATGCAGCGCGATCGCGGCATCGACCTTGGGATCGTCCAGGATCTTGTCATGAATCATAGCAACAGCACCGCCCGGACCTTCTTCCGCCGGTTGGAACATCAGTTTGACGGTGCCGTCGAACTGATCGCGCCGTTCATTAAGCATTTCGGCGACACCCATCAAGATGGTGGTATGCGCGTCGTGACCGCAGGCATGCATCACACCCGACTTGGTCGATTTGTACGGCACATCGTTCAGTTCATCGATCGGCAGGGCATCCATGTCCGCGCGGATGAGCAGCACCTTGCCCGCTTTGCGACCCTCGATCGTGCCGAGGATGCCGGTACCGCCGGTCGTCGGGCCGGGGGTGATACCCGCCGCTTTCAGTTGCTCGGCGTCGATGTAGAGCGAACGGCCATCGCCGCCGACGCCGGTGCGGTGTTTGACGCCCAACTCGTTGAGATGCCCCGAGACGAGGCGCGACGTGTTATTTTCCTGCAGCGAGAGTTCCGGGTTCATGTGCAGATAGCGGCGCGTCTCGCGCATCCAGCTATCGAGCTCCGGGCTGACTTCGATCGTGCTCTTTTCCGCCAAGAGGCGTTCCTTTCTAGCTGTTCAGATATTTCAGGGCACTCGCGACCATCACTTTGACGCCGCAGGCGAGGGCGTCTTCATCGGCATCGAAGCGCGGGTGGTGCGGCGGGTAGATGATGTCGCGCTCCGGATCGGCGACGCCGAGGCCAAACATGCAGGTTGGTACGCGCTCGGCGACGAAGGCCAGATCTTCACCCGCCATACCCGGCTCTCGTGTGAAGACATTATCAGCACCGATCACCTCGGTTGCCGCCGCGCGCACGACATCGACCATCGCCTCGTCGTTGCGCATCGTCGGGTAGCCGCGCAGGTAGATGACGTCCGCTTCGGCACGCATCGCCTTCGCCAGCGTCGGCACCATCTCGCGAATGCGGCGCTCGATCAGGTCGCGCACTTCGGGTGAATGCGTGCGCACGGTGCCGTTCATCTCGGCGCTGGCCGGGATGACGTTGCCGGCCACGCCGCCATGCAGCGCGCCGATCGTGACGACGGCCGGCTGGAACGGATCAACTTCACGAGACACGATCGTTTGCAGCGCGATCAGGATATGCGCCGCGACGACCATCGTATCGACGGCTGCCTGCGGCCGTGCCGCGTGCCCACCGACACCGCGCACGACGATCTTCAGCGTATCGGCCGCCGCGTTGACCGGCCCGGCGCGTAGCGCGATCTGTCCTGCCCGAATGCCGACGCCGACATGCAGTGCGAGTGCCGCATCCACGTTCGGATCTTCCAGAATCTTGTCGTTAATCATGGCGACGGCGCCGCCGGGGCCTTCTTCGGCCGGCTGGAACATCAGTTTCACCGTGCCATCGAACTGATCGCGCAGGCCGTTCAGAACCTCGGCCACGCCCATCAGGATTGTCGTGTGCAGATCATGTCCGCAGGCGTGCATGACGCCCGGCTTGGTTGACTTGTAGGGCACGTCGTTCTGCTCGTCGATCGGCAGCGCGTCCATATCGGCGCGAATCAGCAAGACCTTGCCTGGCTTGCGGCCTTCGATAATGCCGAGAATGCCGGTGCCACCGGTCGTCGGTCCGGGCGTAATGCCGGCCGCTTTCAATTCGTCGGCGTCCATGAAGAGCGAGCGGCCGTCGCCACCGACGCCGGTCCGATGCTTAATGCCGAGTTCCTTGAGGTGGCCCGAGACAAGCCGCGAGGTGTTGTTCTCCTGCAATGACAGTTCGGGATTCATATGCAGGTGCCTGCGCGTTTCGCGCATCCAGGCGTCGAGTTCGGGTGAAACCTGGACGAGTTCGCTGATCGACATATCGTTTGCTCCTCTAGCTGTTCAAGTAGCGCAGCGCGGCGGCGCACATCACTTCGACCCCGACCGCCAGGGCATCTTCGTCCAGATCGAAGCGCGGGTGATGCACCGAATAGGTGATGCCGCGCTCGGCGTTGGCGACGCCGAGGCGGAACATGCAGCTCGGAACCTTCTGCGAGACAAAAGCGAAGTCCTCGCCGCCGAAGGTCGGTTCGAGCGTGGTCACGTGGTCGGCACCGAGTCGTTCGGTCGCGGCCTCGCGCACAATCTCGCTCATCGTTTCGTCATTCGTCAGCGATGGATACCAGCGCAGATAGCTCACGTCCGCCTCGGCACGCATCGACTCGGCGACGCCGCGTGCGATCTCACCGATACGGCGTTCGATATGATCCTGGACGCTCGCCTTGAAGGTGCGCACCGTACCTTCGAGCCGGGCGCTCGCTGGGATGATGTTGTTCTGCGTTCCGGAATTGATGGCGCCGAAGGTGACGACGGCGGAATCGAACGGGTCGATCTCGCGACTGACGATCTCCTGCAGCGCCACCAGGATGTGCGCGCTGACGACAACTGGATCGACCGCCCTATGCGGAAAGGCCGCGTGCCCACCGACGCCGTGCACGACAACGCGCATGACGTCGCCGTTCGCCATCAGCGTTCCGGCGGCGACACCGATCGAACCGACCGGAATCTCGTTATCGACGTGCAGCGCAAGCGCGGCATCGACCGGCGGATCATCAAGAATGCCGTCATGGATCATGGCGAGCGCCCCGGCCGAGCCTTCCTCACCCGGCTGGAACATCAGCTTGACCGTTCCGTCGAACTGGTCGCGCAGCCCGTTGAGCACTTCGGCCACGCCCATCAGGACCGTCGTGTGCGCGTCATGACCGCAGGCGTGCATCGCACCGGTTTTGGTCGAGCGATACGGCGTGTCGTTCTGCTCGACGATCGGCAGCGCATCCATGTCGGCGCGGATCAACAGCGTCTTGCCCGGTGCACGACCTTCAATCGTCGCCAGCAACCCGGTGCCGCCGGTCATCGGCTTCAATTGAAAGCCAGCTGCTTCGAGCACCTTTGGGTCGGCCAGAAACGGCCGGCCATCGCCACCGACGCCGGTCTTGTGTTTGATGCCCAGTTCTTTTAGATGGCCCGAAACGAGCCGTGCGGTATTCGTCTCATCCAATGAGAGCTCCGGATTCATATGGATGTAGCGCCGCGTCTCACGCAGCCAGGAATCCAGCTCCGGAGTGATCTCAATCCGGTCGATCACGCTCAAACAGTCATCCTTTCTCCTCCAGGATCTGGTCGCATACTGGCGGCATAATAACAGATCGCTTCGCGCAAATTGGACCTGAATGGCGGTCTCATCACGCCGAAGCGACGCGGCTCGCATGGTAGGATGAGCGGTGGGGCGGAGTTACAGTCGGCACGAACGCCGCAGAGCACCTCAGGAGTGGCATGAGTCTCGATCTCTTGACGCAAATTCTCGCGATTATCTTCATTAATGTCATTCTGAGTGGGGATAACGCGCTGGTGATCGGGATGGCGTCGCGGACGCTCCCACCCAAACAGCGACGTATGGCGATTATCCTGGGCGGCGCCGGGGCGATCGTTCTCCGCATCGTCTTCACGGCGGTCGCGGCGCTCTTCCTTCACGTACCCTTACTTGAGGCGGGCGGCGGGCTCATTCTCGTGTGGATCGCCTACAAGCTGTTGAATGATGACAGCGACGCTCATCAGGTCACGTCGGGCGATTCACTCATCTCGGCGATACGGACGATCATCGTGGCCGATGCAGTCATGAGCCTCGATAATATGCTGGCCGTCGCCGGCGCGGCGCACGGCAGTATCGAACTGCTCCTCTTCGGCCTAGGTGCTTCGATGCCGTTCATCCTGATCGGGAGCAACTATCTGGCTCGCCTGCTCAACCGCTTCCCGTGGTTGATGATCGGCGGGGCCGGGGTGTTGGCGGTGACGGCCGCGAGTATGATCGCTGACGACAAACTGGTGGGGGGTTCGATCGACGAAAGCCTACACATGCCGCTGCTGATCGTTCTCTCCCTGATTGGCTTGGCGATCATCCTGACGCCGACCGTCCTGCGCTGGCGGCGTGATCGCGACAAGGAGAGCGCATCGAGCAGCCGGCAAGCGAGCAGCCAGCATCCGCTGTAACGGGTTGAGCGTTGGGACGCTGAGATGAGCCAGAATCCGCATCAAGAGGTTACCCTGTTCGACCTCAGCCGCATCTACATCGTCGTGCCGCGCGAAGACGGGATCGGCACGATTAACCTGACGGTTGCGCAGATGTCGGATCGGCAGTTCCGCGAATGGATCAAGGCGAAGGCCGATCTCGAAGGCGTCAAGATGATCGTCCCGGTCGGGCGCATCGGCCTCGAGACGCGCGTCTACATGCTCAACCGTCTGGTGCAGTCGGGTGTTCGCATCTATATGCTGCCGCTGGACTAAACCGCCTCAAGATCGCGCCAGATTTTTCAGAACAAAGAAGAGATTGGCCGGCCGCTCGGCCATGCGGCGCATGAAGTAGGGGTACCACTGGCGCCCGAACGGCGTGTAGACGCGGACGTTGTAGCCCGCCTTGACGAGCTGTTCCTGCAGGTCGCGACGGATGCCATAGAGCATCTGGAACTCGAAGCGATCGTAGGGGATGTGCTGGCGCGCCACGTAATCGCGCGCCGCTTCGATCAGCGCCTCGTCGTGCGTGGCGATCGCCGGATAGTTGCCCGCTTCGAGCAGCTGCTCCATTTCGCTGCGGTAGGCGGCATCGACCGTCTCTTTGCGCGGGTAGGCGACGGCCGGCGGTTCGGCGTATGCGCCTTTCACCAGCCGCACACGCGCCTTCCGGTCGATCGCCTTCTCGACATCGAGACCGGTGCGATAGAGATACGACTGCAAGACGATGCCGACGTGATCGCCGAACTCCTCGTGAAAGCCGTAGAAGAGATCGAGCGTGCGTCGGGTATAGACGGCGCCTTCCATATCGATGCGCACGAAGGTGTCGAGGTCGCGGGCGTGCTCGAGTACCGGACGCAGATTGGCCCGGCAGAGGTCGTCGGAGATATCAAGACCGAGCATCGTCAGTTTGAGGGATAGCGTGCTGTTCAGCTTGGCGCTGGCGATGCCGTCGAGCATCGTCAGGTATTGCTGTGAGGCAGCGGCGGCTTCGGCTTCGCCACTGACGTTCTCGCCGAGCGCGTCGAGCGTGACGGCCAGACCGGCCTCATTCTGGCGGCGCACGATATCAAGCGCTTCTTCGAACGTTTCACCAGCCACGAAACGGAGCGCGAGCCCCTTCGAGATGCTGTTCTCTCGGACCAGATGACTGACCTTCTCGTTGCCGGCAAGTCCGAGCATGATCGACCTGAGCATGGCTGAACGCCGATTCCTTTCCGCTGCAGCACCACCAGGCGCCTCTCTCGCAGTGTAGCACGCGTGAGGCGGATGCCTGTGAGCCGGATATCGCATACGAACATCAGTTCGGATACAATTGGACGATCGGAAACGACGCTCAGTCGTGAGGACATATGGCCGATTGCATCACGACACAGATTCGCGACAGTCTCTACGATCTGATTCCACTCACCGCGGCGGATGTCGCGCTCATCGAGACCGAGGCGTTTCTGCGGCTCGACCGCATTCAGCAGCTCGGATTCGTCAGTAAGATCTGGCCCGGCGCCAAACATTCACGCTTCGAACACTCACTCGGCGTCTATTACCTGATGCAACAGGCGCTGGCGGCGCTTGAGCGCGTGCAGGGGTCGAATTGGGTGAGCAGGGAGGCGCGACGAACCGCGTTGGCCGCCGCTTTGTTGCACGATATCGGGCATTACCCGTTCAGCCACGCCATCGAAGAGCTTGGCCCGCCGGTCCGCTCGCACGAAGAGGTGGGGCGGAGCATCATCGAGCATGGCGATGTGGCCCGCGTAATGACATCGGACTGGCAAGTCGATCCGGCGCGTGTGGCGAATTTCATCAACCCGTGCGGCGATCTGCCGGATGATGATCGGCTGCTGCGCGGTCTGCTGAGCGGCGCGCTCGACGTCGACAAGCTTGACTACCTGCCACGCGATGCGCGCAACTGCAACGTTCCGTACGGGGGCGTCGATACGCCGCGTCTGCTGAATGCATTGCGGGTGGCCGAGATCGACGGCCGGCGGCAGATCGTTGTCAATGACAAGGGGAT
Organism: Thermomicrobiaceae bacterium; assembly: GCA_025966355.1. Classification (GTDB taxonomy): domain Bacteria; phylum Chloroflexota; class Chloroflexia; order Thermomicrobiales; family Thermomicrobiaceae; genus CALAGB01. The sequence goes on along the minus strand of JAICWZ010000012.1, from coordinate 2,443 downwards.
CAGTCCGCTCTACTCGCTCATCAACGCCCGGCAGGAGATGTTCGACAACGTCTACTGGCACCACACCAATCGCGCCTGCATGGTGATGCTCCTGCGCGCCGTACAGGAAGCGCTGTTGGCCGGCTGCATGTCGTCGGACATGCTGACTCGACATGACGACAACACGCTGACGCAGGTGCTGAGCGCCGAGTCGATGCCCGAATCTACGCGTGATCTGATCGGGGCGTTGCACACACGCCGCTTGCATAAACGCGCCATCGAGATCAGCGCGCGTGCCGGAGACCTTTTCGGCCATCTCAATGCGCTCTACGGCGACCCCGCTCAGCGTCGCGCCGTCGAAGTCGGCATCGCCCGGCAGCTGGAAGCCGATCTCGGTTGTCCGGTCGCCTCGCACGAAATTCTGATCGATATCCCGAAGCCGGAGCGCTGGCGCACCGACGTTTGGGTCAGCTTCGACCAGCCGCCGGTCGGCTTCCGGCGGCTGATGCCCTGGGTCGATGTCGTCGGACTCGGCGACGAGGACTTGAAGCGCTACGAAGAGCATCGCCGCGTCATTCGCATCGTGACCACCGAGCGGCTGCGCGAGGTCGTCCGGCGCGACTGGGAGCGGCTGCTCTACCCGTTGATCGGCGGCGCGTTCTAGGGCGACGTAATTGCTGTTTCGTTGACGTTGGCGGCGGGCGACGAGGACGACATTCATGGCGTCCCTACATGGGCATTCCCCGCTGGGGCGACGTTCATGGCGCTCTCGTGGCCTACGGCCAGACGGCTCCCTGGGTCGCGCCGTGGTTGGTGTCGATGTCGTACTGATCGTTGATCTGCTGGATCGAGTTGAGCGCCGCTTGCGCGGCGGCCGACGCGTTGGCGCACGAGGCGGCGGAGATCGCGTCGGCGACGGTACCGGCGTTCTGGATGACGCGCACCGCATGACCGTCTTCGTGCGTCGCGAGCGATTGCGTAAATGCTGTCCAGCGATCGACCAACCCTGGCGCCGCATCGGCCGGCAGCGCCCAGTGCGGGAACTCGATCGTGATGCTGTAGGTGATCTGGACGTTGGTCGGATGACAGACGCCGCCTGATGTCGATTGATTCCAGCTCCAGTGGAACTGCCAGGATGTGTTTGCCGCGAATTCAGCCCCGCCTGAGCCGTGTGGCCCTGCCTGCGCCATGCCTGCCCGCAGCTCATCCGCCGTCGACCCATGCACCTCGTAGTATTGGAAGGTGGCGTGCTGGAACGTGAGCGAGCCGATCGTCGCCGGCGTTGGTGCAGGATCCTGTACGACGTTCCCGTTCGAATGCGAGGCGACGTTCTGAACCTCGGACGGGTTCGAGACGGTCGACTGCGGGAGCGCCGGCTTACCGTAGCGCCACTGGTAGTAGTGCTGGCCGACGTTGCCCGCTTCGACCTTCCAGCCGTCGGGATTGCTCGGGGTGTAGGTGAGCACGCGCCGTTCAAAGACCTGCACCAGCACCTGCTTCTGGACGCCGCCAACGAGCACGTTGGTCCAATATGGCTCGGTCAACGGATAGCCGGTGGCGTAGAACGGGTTGTCGAAGAGTTTGGACGCGACGTAATTGCCGTTCTGGTACACGGTGCCGCTGCTGTTCATGAAGCCCCAGAAGACCGAGGCGACCGTGTGCTTGGTCGGCGATCCGACATCGACCGCCGTCACGCCGAAGCTTCCGAGGTTTTGGTCTGAACCGATATTTCCCGAGCGATTGACGGTTTGGATGATCGTCCAGCCGTTGGGAGTCGCACCGGCATTCATCAACGCGTTGAACGTGGCGTAGGTCGGGCCGTTGGGATCGCCCGCGTCGCCGGCGACGTTGATCCGCGCCGGTTGGCGCGTTTCGAACGTGTTATCGCCCGTTTGCATCTGACCGGTGATCAGCTCTTTGGCGAGCAAGCCGTTGGTGACGTACCAGATCGAGGAGGCGTCGCCGTTGGGATGCGTGATTTCCATCCGCGTCTTGTCGAAGTACTGCACCTCGCGCTGGTTGTTGGGAGATTGCGCGTACGATTCCGACAGTGGCGCGCCCTCCGCGGATGGTCCCCACATCCACGTCCGGTTCACCTGGCCGGCGGCAACCGGCTGATCGTCGTGTGCCCAGGTGTCGCCAAAATGGGTCTCTGTATTCGAGGCGGCGGCAACCGGCATGATACCGACAATCCAAAGACCAGCGACGGCGACGAGTGCAAAAGACCGTGCAAACCACCCCAATGTCGGAACCTCCTGTATCGCGGAACCCGTTGCCACGTTGGCACCAGTTGATCTTTCCGCGTTCTGACAGGCGGTTCAATACCTTGTTTGTCGGTACTGGTAGTGCTTTCTTCCCAGACCGAGCATTGTTAGGACCGGAGTACCGGAACTGAGCGCGAAAACGCGATGTGGATGCAAAAAATACGCCCGGCGCGGAGCGCTCGGGCGATGGTCTGCGGTGT
>JAICWZ010000462.1 GCA_025966355.1 Thermomicrobiaceae bacterium | reverse complement strand
CGAAGGTCTCCCCCCGGTTCATCGTGAACACAAACGCTCCGGCCATCGCAAGCACGAACGCGCCGATGTACGGCGAGATCCCGAGGCGGAACGAGATCGCCGTCCCGAGCGCCGCGAGCTGCGCGAGCGCCAGCGCGGGAAACACCGCGTTCCGTTCCACCAGCCGTATCCCCAGCCAGCTATGGATCGCCGAGAAAACGACCGTCACCAGCAGCGCGGGATAGAGGAACTCCAGAACCTGCAAAAGCACCGTCACAACTTACACGCAGAACGCGTTCCGTCATCCTTCCATGAGAAGGCCAGATGAAGTCAACGGACGTCGAGACGACCGTCGATTGCTTTGCCCGATGTGCCTTGCTTCCATTCGCATTCTGAGAGTCGTGGTCGCGACACTCTGCATGTTGGGGTTCGTCCCAGTTGCCGCTGCAATCTGAGCCACGATCTGACATGAGCCGATCGAGGATGACGCCGCAGTCGGCAGAACCGGGCATCGGGCGAAGATTTGCTTTTTTCTTTGCTGCCGTCCTCCGTTTTGTCTTTGAACCTAGGCGACCTGGGCGGTCCGACGCTTGGTGATGAACAACGGGTCATAGTCGAGCTGATCACGCCAGAGCTTGTGCAGCAGTACGGCGAGCTTGCGTGCAACCGCCACGACAGCTCGCTTCTTGGCGATCTTGCCTCCACGTTCGGCGATCCGTAAGCCGTATCGACGTAAATCGCAGTCGGGACCGAAGTGGCCAAGGATGTACTGTGCCGAGTTGACCAAGAGGCGACGCAGCAAGACGTCGCCTTCCTTGGTGATGTGCATCTGGGGCACCTGCTCGCCCGATTGGTGCGTGGCCGGAACGAGGCCGAGGTACGCACCAACGCTTCGGCTCTGCCGGAAGCGAGCAGGATCCTCGATGGTCAGCACGTAGGCCAGAGAGGTGATCGGCCCGATCCCGGTAACTTGCTCAAGACGCGCGGTGATGGGGTAATGCTTCCGGCTCACCGCGTCGATCTGTTTGTCGTATTGCCGAATCGTCTTGGTCAGAGTCTGAACCACGGTCAATAGCGGCGAGAGGATCGGCTCGAGCACAGTCGGCAGAGCAGGCTTGGCTTGTTTGGTGAACGATTCGGCCGAGCATGATGGCAAGCGCTGCCCGATGGACTTGACGATGCCGCGCACATGGTTGATCAACTCGGTGCGAGCTCGAACGGCGGTGTCCCGAGCCAGAAGCCATGCGCGCCGCTGCTGGGTCTGTTCGGAGCGGTGATAAACCGGTGCGAGCAGATCACGTCCGGCAAGGCCAAGCCGGGCCAGAGTGCGTGCGTCGACGCGATCGCGCTTGTTCTTGCTCCGCGAGATCAATTTGACCTTACGCGCGTTCGCCACGACCGCCTCGTGACCCTCTGCCATGATCAGCCGGCTCACCCACGGCGAGTGTGTTCCCGTCTCGATCACCACACGCATTCGCACACGCCCCTTCAGAAGCGACGACAAGCTCTCAGCTCGTGTCGCCACGCGTCCTTCTTCCGCCACTGATCCCTCAGCTCCGATCACCGCGTAGTTACTAAATCGGTCACCCAGGTCGATCCCCATCACCACACCGCCGTTCATGTTCGCGTCCACCCTGATAATCTTTTGCATGGCCAATCTCCTTTCTTGGGCCTCGAGCCCGTCGTCAAATTGTGCAGACCCAATCTTGGGTACTGCGTAGGAGGTTGGCCTTCTCATCCCATCTGAGCCGCGAAGACGGCGAAGGATCTCCGAATTGCAGCACTTCGTATTCTGAGATCCTTCGTCGCGCTTCGCCGACTCAGGATGACGGGGCATCGTCACTATGTTGTCGGTCACGATGCCGACGCGAATCAAAGCCGCCCTTTGCGCATTCGTGCTCGTCGCGCTCGCCGCTGTTCAGGCGCAGGCGGCGACGTTGCACGTCACGCTCGACGGAAAGCCGATCACGGGAGCGCAACTCTGCTGGTTCGCGGCGGGAACGCCGGACGATCCGGTGGAGCGCTTCACGTCGTTCACGAATGTGACCTGCAGTGAAGCCGATCGAGATCTCCCGCAGGTCGGCATCTTCAACGTCTTCGCACGCCGTGCGGACGGATACGTATCGCGAGACGTCCTTCTCCTTCGCGATGGCCGTCTGAGCACTGACCACATCGAGCTCGTTCCGGCGCAGCGGGTTTCGTCTGACGCGGTCTACGTCGAATCGACCGGCAACGTTTTCCCGCGCGTTCCCGGCGACAAAGACGTGCTCGTGCCGCGCGACCTGAAGTTCGTTCCGTTCACCATCCGCGATCGCAGCATCGTCATGGTCGGCGTCGTCCCGGACGCCGCCGCGTTCGCGCACTGGCCGGCACGGTCGCGCAGCGGTCCGGCGGTCGAGATCGCGGGACGTCCTCCCGTCGACCGCCTCGATCCGCTGACCGCCGGATCGCCT
>JAICWZ010000488.1 GCA_025966355.1 Thermomicrobiaceae bacterium | reverse complement strand
GATCCTCGATCAGCGGCCGGTGTTGGCGGCCGGTACTGCGCGCTACGGGCCTTGCGGTTCGTCGGTGTCCGAGTTGCGGCTCTCATCCGCGTTGACGTCGTCGCTGCCGAAATCGGGTGGCGGTGCAACGCCAGGTTGGCCGCCTGATGTTCCCGCGATCGGAATGCCGGCGACGCGTCCGTCCGGCCCGTCCGCTCTTTCGTCCAGCTTCTCGTCCATGGTCTCAGGGTCGTCTTCGTTGCCCTCGAGTCCATCGACGATTCCGTTGGTCTGATCGAACGGATGCGAGACATCCTTCGCCAGAGCACTCAGTCCGTCGTCGTTCTGGATTGCGTCGCTGTCGGTTGCGTCGCTGTTATTTGCGTCGCTGTCGTTCATGTCGCTGTCGTTCATGTCGCTGTCGTTTATGTCGCTGTCACTCATGTTTGCGACGCTACGCCGACCACGGCCGAACTCAAGGGCTTGACGGCGCCCCTCCAACCTGTCTAGACGCTCCTGTTCAGCCGTCCGTTCGTGTTCAGGCTGTCCGTTCCTGTTCAGCCGTCACGGTGAGACCTGGTCGAGCGGGCGGTTGCGGGTGTGCCGCGTGAACTGGGCGAGGATGGCGGCAATAACGAGGAACGACGAGATCAACAGCAGGGCGCCGAGCACGGACAGCTGCGGAATGATCGGCGCGATCACCAGGATGCCGACGCCTCCTCCGACGTGTCCGACACCGTCGACGAGCGCGAAGCCCGTGGTGCGCGCTCGCGTCGGAAAGCTCTCGGCAGTGAGTGCGTACGACGGCGAGACCCACAGGTTGAATCCGGCGAAGATCAGCATGGCACCGATGAAGACGATGCCCAGGTTGGTGCCGGCAAGCGCGACGACGAACGCTCCGATCAGGGTCACTGCCGCGCCGATCGGCAGCCAGTATCTGCGCTCGAGCTTCTCGACGATGAATGACATGATCACCGCCTCTGCGACGAACCCGATCGTGCCGACGGCCGCGATGACACCGGCCTCCGGCGGGCTGTAATGCAGCGATACGAGCACAGACGTGAACCCTGTCGCATAGGCGTAGACCGTGATGTATGCGATGAACCACATGATGAACAGCAGGATCATCCGCCGCACATAGAGCGCGTTGGTGAACAGATCGCGATACGGCACTTTCGCCGATATCGGCACGGATGTCGGCACCTCGCTGAGCACAGGTTCGGCTAGGGCGCCTCGACGTGCAGCGCGGGTCTCCATCGACTGCACCACCACCTCGGCGTCCTGCAACCGATCACGGCTGATCAGCCAACGAGCGGACTCCGGCAGCTGAAAGCGCAACAGGATCGCGATGACGGCCAGGAGGGCGCCGATGCCGTACATCCAGCGCCATCCGTTCGAGAATGACGCGCCGGCAATCGCGAACGGCAAGCCCTGCGGCCACGGCGCGGCCTCCGTCGTCAACAGAAGGCCGAGCCAGATGCCGAAGAATGCGCCAAGCGCCGACATGATGAAGATCACCGTGGTGAATCGTGCACGAGAGCGCCGCGGAGACACCTCATTGATGTAGGTGTTCACGATTGCGAGGTCGGCCCCGATTCCGATGCCGGTGATGATCCGCGAGATGTTGAAGTTGACGATGTCGGGCGAGAGCGCGGTGTACAGCGAGCCGAGGCCGGTGATCAACATCGTGATCAGCAGCATGTTGCGACGGCCGATCCGATCGGCGAGCGGACTCAGCACGAGCGTGCCGACCACGTAACCCGCGAGGTTGAGGATGACCGGGAGTGCCAGAGAGTTCAGGGCCGTCTCGGGTGTGCAGCCTTTGACCAGGCCGATGCAGGTCTGGATGAACGAGACGTTGATGTCGAAAATGTCGTAGAACGTGAACAGAAAGCCGAGCCCGATGATCGCGATGAACGCGGGGGACAACGCCCAGACTTGCAGGCGATCCAGGCGGGCGATAATGGCACGTGCTTCTTCTGGTAATCGCTTCGAACCGGGAAGAACAGTTTCCGAAGGGGTGGAATCACCGCTCATCGCGCACCTCCATTGGTTTCGATGAAAGCTCACTTCGATGAAGCAACTGTCTCTCAAACCCGGGTAACGATGCAAGGTGTCTGGCGACATCTCCTTGAGCGCCCTCCATCCCGGTGGTCGAGTAGCTGCTCGCGCGCTACTCGACCGGGTTCAGATGTTTCGGTGGTCGAGTAGCTGCTCGCGCAGCGAGCCGTGTATCGAGACCTCGTAACCCGGTCTGCGGTACGGTCTCGACGGTCGCTCGCAGTCATCCCCATCCCGGAGGTCGAGTAGCCGCTCGCGCAGCGAGCCGCGTATCGAG
>JAICWZ010000150.1 GCA_025966355.1 Thermomicrobiaceae bacterium | reverse complement strand
GTAGATCACCGGGCCGGAGGCAAACGTCCAACCGAAGACGACGACCATGAGCGGCGTGAAGGTCATCATCGTGTTCATCATCTGTTGCTGTGGATCGGCTGCTTTGCCCTGATTCCGGGGACGTGCCATGCGCGTTTGGACGAACTGGAAGATACCGGCCCCGATTGGCAGGATGTGATACGGATCAGCCTTCGCGAGGTTCGGTAACCAGAGGAACGAATCGTTCCAGACACCGCCACCGTGGGAAGACAGCGCGCGAATGGCGAAATAGAGGCCGAAGAAGATCGGAACCTGCAACAGCATCGGCAGACAGCCGGCCGCCGGATTGACGCCGTGCTCCTGGTAGAGCTTCATCGTCTCGGCGGAGAGCTTCTGCCGGTCCTTGGCGTATTTCTTCTGGAGATCCTTGATCTTCGGCTGCAACTCCTGCATCGAAGACATCGAGCGGAGCGATTTAACGGTGAGCGGCAGGAGGATCGTCTTAAAGACGATGGTCAGGACGATAACCGCGATCCCGGCGCTGCCGGTCAAATCCGCCGTGAAACGAAGCGCGGATTCGATGGCCCGGACGAATTGGCCCCAGACCGGTATCGAACTCAGGATCGGTAACATACTCCAGAAAGGCAACGAACTGCCCTCTCTCAATCTCAGGAATGTCGGGCGAATCGACCGCGGCAGCAGAGCCAGACCCCGCTTATGCCGCGAAAGTATACCGTGGCAGAGGGCAGTGACGCAGGCTTCCGCGCGAGCGAAATGGCGTACTTCACGCCGAACGCTCGGTTAAGCCTAGCATTCGTGGCCTGGAAGTCAACGTGATTCCAGTCCTAAGCGCGTCCCACAACCCGCGCGACCTAGCGCCGGCGCAGGCGCGGGTCGAGCATGTCGCGCAGGCCGTCGCCGAGCAGGTTGAGCCCGAGTACGGTGAGGGCCAGCGCGGCGGCCGGGAAGAACATCGTCCAGGGGGCGATGTTCATGATGCGTTGCGAATCGGCGAGCATGTTCCCCCAGGATGGAATCTCAGGCGGCGCCCCGGCCCCGAGAAATGACAGGGTGGCCTCTGCGAGAACCGCCTCCGCGAAGATGAAGCTCATCTGCACGATAAGCGGCGAAATCGTGTTTGGTAAGACGTGCCAGCCGACGACGCGGACGCTCGTACACCCGGATGCGATTGCTGACTCAACGAAGAGCGACTCGCGAAGGCCGATAACCAGCGAGCGCACCAGCCGAACGACGCGTGGGATCGCCACGATGGTTAGGGCGAAGATGACGTTGGCCACGCTCGCGCCACGAACGGCCATAATCGCGATCGCAAGAATAATCCCCGGGAACGCCATCATCGCGTCGGTTATGCGCATGATCACGCTGTCGACGCGTTTATAATAGCCCGCGATCAAACCGATGACGGTGCCAAACACCAGCGTCAAGAACGACGTCAAGAACCCGATTTCGAGCGAGAGTCGCGCCCCGAAGACGACGCGGGCAAAGACGTCGCGCCCCTGGCTATCGGTGCCGAAGAAGTAGTACGCGTTGGGCGATCGCATACGGAATCGTGGGTCGATGAGCGTTGGATCATTCGTCGTGATCAGGTTCGCGAAGATCGCCGCGAAGACGACGACGAGGATGATGGCACCACCGATGAGTACCTGTTTTTGCCGGCGCACCTGACGCCAAATCCGCACAATGCGTGGTGATGTGGTCATCAGCGTCACATCGGAGCGACGGTTCCTCGCCTGATAACCCGGTTCGGCGGTTTCGTGACTGGCAGGAGCGACCTGTTTGTCATCCATTCGGTCTCGGCCTGCCTTCCAACTTCAACGTATTCACTGGCTAGAGTTCGATTCTTGGGTCGACGACGCGAGCGAGAAGATCGACCAGGAGGTTCGTCAACACATAAAGAATCGCGATGATCAGAACCGCGCCCTGCACCACCGGAAAGTCACGGCGCACGACTGCCTGAATGAGGAGCCGTCCCATACCGGGGATGGCAAAGATCTGTTCCGTGACGACCGCGCCACTCATCAGGGCAGCGACCATCAGCCCGATGATCGTCAGCAGCGGTACGAACGCGTTGCGGAGCGTATGGCGAATGATGACGTCGCGTTCGACCAGGCCCTTGGCGCGTGCGGTTCGGACGTAGTCCTGCCCGATCACTTCGAGCATCATCGACCGTGTCATCCGGCTGAGGAACGCCGCCTCGAACGCGCCCAGGGTAATCGCGGGAAGGATAAGGTAGCGCAAACAGGGCCAGAGACCCGCGGAAATCGGCTCATAGCCGGCGACCGGTAGCCAGCGAAGCTTGACCGCGAAAATATAGATCAGGAGCAGCCCCGTCACGAACGTCGGCACCGCGACCCCGGCCATCGCGCCGGACATCAGGCTCAAGTCGAGCCAGCTCGCGCGCCGGATGGCGGAGAGCACTCCGGTGACAAGGCCGATGATGAGCGAGATGATAAGTGCCAGAGACCCCAGGAGAATCGTCGGTTCGGCCCGCTCGGCCAGCGCCGATGTGACCGGTTTCCCCAGGAAAATCGACTCTCCGAGATCACCGCGCACGGCCTTCCCGAGCCAGTCGAAATACTGTTCGTACAACGGCCGATCAAGCCCAAGCTCATGGCGCAACTCGGCCTGCTGATCAGCCGACGCGTCCGAGCCGAGCATGAAGGCAGCCGGATCGCCCGGTGCCGAGTGCAAGAGCAGGAAGACCGCGGTCGCCACGATCCACATGATCGGGATGAGGACAAGCAGCCGCCGAATGGCGTACGCGAGCATACGGATCCTTCACTTGGCGAGGGTATCCTCGTCGACACGACGCGGATACCCTCGGATCAACCAGCGATTACTTGAGGCTGCAGTTCCAGAAATACCAGTCGTTGGCTCCCGTATCGAATCCGACAACTTCGTCCCGGATCGCCTGGAGCGTAAAGTCGTCGCCGATCTTCATGAATGGAAGTTCGTCATAGATCAGCGCCTGGTACTCGTCGATCGCCTTCTGGAGCTTGTCCGGATCGGACTCTTCGATCATCTGGCTCACGAGTTTATCCCGCTGGTCGCTGACCCAGAAGCCGGGCCAACTTGAATCGTTGAACAGCTGTGTCGCGGGCATCCACGAGCCGGAAAGACCGGCGACGAGCATTTCGTAGACCTCAGGCTTCGCGCGTCGCTCCACGACCGTTGCCCAGTCGGAGACGAGCAACTCGACTTTCAACCCGATCGCTTCCATCTGCTGTTGAACGTAGGCGGCCGTGTTGTAGTGGTAGAGATACTCCTTGGTCGTGAGCCAGCGGATCGGCGAACCGTCGTAGCTCGACTCTTGCACGAGCTTCTTCGCCGCTTCCTGGTCGACCTTCTCGTAGACCTCTTTGCCCGCCGTGCTGTACCAGATCGTCTCGGGAGCGGCGATGCTCGGGTCCATACGGGTGAGCTCTTTGACCCCGTAGGCCGCGATGAGCGTCTGCTCACGATCGAAGCACATCGAGACCGCCTGGCGCAGCTTCTTGTCCGTGAACGCGCCCATTTTCTTGTTGTAGTTCAGGCAGATCCAGCCGCCCGGCTTCTTGATGATCGCGGTGACGCCCGGACTGCTCTTGAGCACCTCGAGCTGGTTGTTGTCGACATCGCGCGCGAACTGGTATTCGCCGGTGACCACCCCTGAGGTCGCGACCGAGATATTCGGCACCGGGATGATATCGAGCTCGTCGATGTAGACGACCTTCTTCCCGGCCAGGCCGTCGGCTTCATCGGTCCGGGCGGCATAGTCATCGAATCGCTCGAGCTTGATGTAGCGGTCAACCTGATGCTCTTTGAACTTGAACGGGCCGGTGCCGACGATCTGATCGTCGGGCATCTTGTTGGTGCCGATCGCGTCGCAGACCTCTTTCGTCGTAATGAAGCCCTCATAGAGCGCCAGGAAGACCGGGAGCACGCCGGCCGGCTGCTTCAGCGCCAGCGTCACCGTCTGCGGATCGGCAGCTTTGAGCCCGTCGGCGGCCATGAGCGCGAAGATCTGCTTGCCACGGCCGGTCATCTTGCCCCAGCGTGTGAGCGAGGCGACCACATCGTCGGCATCCATCTCGTCGCCATTGTGGAACTTGACCCCGGTACGCAGCTTGAAGGTGTAGGTGAGGCCGTCATCGCTCACCTCGAACGCATCGAGCAGCATCGGTTTCGGTCCCAGCTTGGAATCCTGGGCGAAGAGCCCTTCGTAGATCTGACGCGTGATGTCGGTGGTGATGAAGTTGGTCGTGAACATGGCGTCCGCGGTGACCGGCGGCTCGCCGATGATGGCGACGTGGATCGTGCCACCCTTCTTGTGCTCAACGTCGGCCGGCTTCGTCGCCGCGCTGGTCGCGACGGCGGCCGTCGTGCTGGCCGCGCTCGGTGTGCCGGCTCCCCCGATCGATGTCGTCGGGGAGCTGGAACTCGTGCTTGTCGATGATTGGCTGGCGGTTGTTGATTGACTGCTCGCGGACGTTGCCGTCTCGAGCGGCTCCTGGCCGCCGCAGGCTTGCAGCAGCGCCGCGCCGGCCACGCCGAGGCCGGCGACGAGGAACCCGCGTCGCGAAAAGCTCTTGCGCCGCAGAGATTCAAACGTGTTCTCAATCATGCTGAACTCCCCCTCATATGACGAAACGACGAAAATCCCCCAATGGTGAATGCGATTACCCCTCGTTGAGCGGCACAACGATCAGGCCGCGATCGAGCGGCGTGAGCAGATCGTAGCCGTCGTTCGTGATGCGCACGACATCACAGTGTCGATAGAGTCCAATCCCTTCCATGGCGTGGGCCGGTGCGCCCGGCTCGATCGCCACCACCATATCAACTTCCAGTGGCTGGTCGTTGCTGGCGAGCAAAGACGGCTCTTCGTGCACGGTCAGTCCGAGGCTATGCCCGGCGTTAGCCGTTTGCGGAGCGTTCGGATAGTAGCGGTGCACGACTTCGCCGGCGGCGCCTGCCAGATCGCCCGCCCGCGTTCCGGCGCGAATCTGAGCGAGCGCCGCCGCCTGAATCTCGACTCCGCGTTCGCCGCTCTGGACCGCCTGCTCGGGCGGCGTACCGTAGTAGAAGGTGCGCACGATATCGGCGCAATAGCCGCCGGCCATCGGGCCGTAGGCGATGCAGACGATCGAGTTCGGCTCGAGCGCCTTCGCGGTCGGCGGCGCGTGCGGCGCCAGCGACTTCGGCCCGAAGCCGATCAGCGTCGGGTAGGCCGAGCCGTCGGAGCCGGCCATCTTGGCGGCGCCGTCGAGCGCGGCGCCGAGTTCGCGTTCGGTCATACCGGTATGGAGGAGCGAGGGCACCATACCGAGCGTATCGACCGCGATCTGGTTGGCGAGCGTCATCGCCGCGATTTCGCTCGGCGACTTGATGCTCCGTGCGGCAAACAGGATTGGCGTCGCGTCGCGCAGTTTCAGGCCGGAATGCCGCCCGAGGATCATCTCGACGTTACCGTAGCTGGCGCCGTGCAGGTCGATGCCGACCGTATCGCCCGGTTGTAC
>JAICWZ010000286.1 GCA_025966355.1 Thermomicrobiaceae bacterium | reverse complement strand
GAGCGCTTCGGCGGCCTCTCGATCTCGGCCCTCCCCTATAATGCTCAGACCTTGCACGCCATCCTGCTCTATGTGCTGCTCTACACGCTGGCGGGGGTTGTTTCGGCCGATTGAGAAGGGTGTGCCGATGCCACGACGAGAGCCAATCTTCAACCAGACCGAGTTGACCCGTGCCTTCGCAGAACAGAACCTGGACGCGATCGTGGCGCGCTCCGGGCGGAACGTCGCGTATCTCTCGGGCATGAATTTCCCGGGCACGCTCGGGCGTTTGCAGGATTTCGCCAATGCGCCGCGTGCCGCACTCGTCCTCTGGCCACGTCACGGCGAACCGGTGCTCTTCGTCAGCAACATCGCGCGGGGTCTCGCCGAGCGGCTGAGCTGGATCGAGGATATTCGGTCGTACACTGATTATGTCGACTCACCGTATGCGACGGTCGCGCGGGATCTGCGCTCGCGTGGCCTGGACAAGGGCCGGATCGGTGTCGAGCGACGCGAGTTTGGGGTCGATAACTGGCAGGCGTTCGCAGCCGAACTGCCGGATGCCGAACTGGTCGATGTCACCGATCTGCTGGAAGGCGTGCGCAATATCAAGACGGAGGCGGAGATCGCGTTGATGCGCTCGGCGGTCGAGATTCAGGGCGAGGCGCATCTCGATGTCTTTCGCACGGCTCGGCGTGGTGACACCGAGAAGAAGCTGCATACGCGCATGATCACGGCGATGCTGCGCCTTGGCGCTGAAAGCGCGCACGGCATGCTGCAGGCGAGCACGAATCCGATTACCTACGGCGGCGAAAGCCCCGTGCCAATCGATCGCGGGGTCGTGGTCCGCACCGATTATGTCTGCTACTACCACGGCTATCCGGCGAACCTGTCGCGCATGGCGGTCATGGGAACGCCGAGTGCCGAGCAGGAGGCGCGCTACCAGACGCTGCTCACGGTGCATCGCGCCACGATCGACCAGATGCTTCGTCCGGGTGTCGCGGCGAGCGCGGTCTGGGAATTCGTGCGTGAGCGCTTCACGGACGCCGGGTTCGACTGGAACGTCGGGTTAGTCGGCCACAGCACCGTTGACTGGTGGCACCAGGAGGAACCTATGCTGGTGCCAAACGAGTCACGACTGCTGCGCGCGGGAATGGTCGTCTGCCTCGAGCCGATTCTCGAAGGCTTCTGGCATCTCCAGGATCAGATCCTGATCACCGAAAGCGATCCGGTCATCCTCTCCGACCGCTTCGGCATCGACCAGCTTTTTGTGATGGGATAGGACCGCCTACGGTGAAAGCGCGGCCTTAACCTCGGTGGTGGCGCCGTTCTGGCTAAAATAATTGCGCAACATCGCTTCACTTTCCGGGGTGGTGATGAGTGTCGCGACGTCGCCCGGGATAAGTTTCGTGTTACCGCGCGGCATCACGGTTCCTCCGTCGCGTTGTACCGCGACGACGAGGGTTCCGGTCGGTAAGTTCAGTTCGCGCAATGCCTTTCCTGCCAGCCGCGAACCCTTCTCAATCCGGGTTTCGAGCATGATGGTATCGGCGGTGAGGCCACGCATCCGGCGGACCGTCCAACGCAACGATGCGCGATACGTGCTGACGATGTCGGACGCGCTGACTGTCCCAATGAGCTTTTTTTCGCGTCCTTCAACAACTGGCATCCAGCCGATCTCATGCGTCGCCAGCGCTTCGAAGACGAAATCGAGCGTGGCATCGTTGGTGATCGTCACGGTATCCCGTGTCATGATTGAGTCAATGGTTGCTGACGGGTTTACCGTATCGGCTCGATGCCGAATGTCTCCGATCGTGATGACGCCGACCAATCGCTTGTGGTCGTCGACGACCGGCGCCCCATGTAGTTCGTGTGACGCCAGAATTTCTTCGGCTTCCGCGATCGTCGTGGTCGGTGAGAGCAGCGTTGGCGATGTCGACATCGCATCGATAACCGCCAGTGTGTTCAGGAGCGGGAAGCTAAACTGGTACCGGTGCGCGGGCGAGTCCGCACGGGTTGGGAGCTGGCTCGTGTAGATCGAGTTATCGCCTGCGATGAGCGTCGCCAACCCAACCGCGATCATGGCGGGTGCCAGCAACGACAGGTTGCCGGTCATTTCCGCGACCATCAGCATCACCGAGAGTGGCGCGTGCGCGATCCCACCGAAGAGGGCCATCATCGCCACGATCGCGAACGGCGCGGGTTCATTTGGCATCCCCGGTAACACGCCATGGAAGACTTGCCAGAAACCGATACCGACAAACGCACCGATGACCATACCGGGGCCGAAGATACCGCCAGATCCCCCAGTGCCGATACTCAACGAGGTCGCGACGATCTTTGCGAGCGGGATAAGCAACAGAATCCAGAGCGGAATCGTCGCGAGACGGTTGATATCCATCCCCTGCTGAAGCCAGCCGTAGCCGGTACCGAGTACCTCTGGGATTTGCAACCCGAGTAACCCGACAAGAGCACCGCCAATCACCGGCTTCGACCAGTGCGGCAGGTGGAGGCGTTGAGAGATTCTGACCGTACCATAGAATGTCTTGGCGTAAATGATACCGAAGATGCCGCATAAGAGGCCAAGAACAGCATAATAGAAAAGTTGTGCTGGATTGGAAAACGCCAGATCAGGCTGGGCGCCAAAAATCGGTTCCCAGCCGGCCCAGGCGCCGAAAATCGAATACCCAACGATCGAGGCGATCAGGCTCGGGTAGAGCGCTTCGATCTCCATGTCGTGGATATACAGGATCTCGGCGGCAAGCACCGCGCCTCCGAGCGGCGCGCGGAATATCGCGCCGATGCCGGAACCGATGCCGGTCGCGACCAGGATACGCCGCTCGTTCGGATTAAGGTGTAAAAGCTCGCCGATGAGCGAGCCGACGCCTGACGCGATTTGTGCGGTCGGCCCCTCTCGACCACCGGAGCCTCCGGATCCGATGGTAATGGCCGACGCGATCGTTTTGATCGGAATGATGCGAGTGCGAACACGGCCCGCCTTATGGTGAAATGAGTCGATCGCGGCGTCGGTGCCGTGCCCCTCTGCTTCCGGTGCAAGGAGAAAGACGATCAGCCCGCTCAATAGCCCGCCAAACGCGACCACGAGCGGCAACGCCCAGCGGCGTTGCATGACTGTTGCGGCCGTGTCTCCTTCTCCGGCCGGAGAGGGGGGCAGGTACCCAACGAGATGCCCGAGAAAGAGATGGGTTCCGGTTTCAAGCAGCCAGAAAAACGTGATCGCGGCAAGCCCGGCGACTATGCCGACGAGTACGCCGAGAATCGCCCAGCGTGTGAAATATTGGGAGCGCGTGGCGTTTGTATCGCCTGGGAAAAAGCCGAGCTGGCGCAGCACGGCGCGGCGACGCGAACGGTCTGGTTCGTCAGCGCTCGGAACACTCATGGCTGGCGGCTTGTCCTTTCGCTCGATTCGGATTCGATGGCGCGTGACGGACGCGGTGTCACAACCGTCGGTGCTTCCGCCAGCCGTGCAGCGCCACGCCGTCGGGCCGAAATCAGCGCACATTCAAACAAATCGGCAGCCACAACGTCACTTATTGCAAGCTTATGTGGGCGGTTTCCCAGGTCGTATGGTAACAAAATATCGGATCATTGGTGGGAACGCGTGGGTTGGCCGTCCAATCCTGGTGCCCAGCTTACCAGCCCGACGGTAATCGGCTCTTTGAATTCGTCGATCGAGCGAGCGATG
>JAICWZ010000287.1 GCA_025966355.1 Thermomicrobiaceae bacterium | reverse complement strand
TAGTATGCCTGTTTCGATGCGCGTGAGCCGGATATTGGCAGCGACATCGAGAGCCGTTAACTCGGCATCCAATTCGAACCGGTCCAGTTGAACCTCGAGCAAGCGAGCGGCGCCAACCGGTTCCTTGAGCAACTGCGCCACGTTGACGACCGTGTCGTTGGTCAACGTTCTCACATGTAATGACATTTCGCCCCCTGAAGGACGCCCACGCTCTCCTGCTGGAGCGCGCAAACTACGGAAGTATATGGATTGAACCAAGCCTGGTCAAGCGAGGAAAAGCTGACCGGCACGCGTCGAACCGCACTCCAGTTGCACAACGCACGCAGACATTGCGCCAGCGCCGCGCCGTGGTATCGACCAGCTTCTCATTATCCAACAGTTGACAACCAGCCGAAGCGACGGGCGATGAGGGCGGATGCGGCGCGAATCGTGCGCGACGACGACCGGCGATGCAGGCAACAGGCTGGTTACGTTTCCGCCATGAGCGCGTACGATGGCCAACGCTGGTTGGTACGATTAGCCACGGACGATTGATACGGCACGGAGTAGGAACGTGGCGAAGATCCTGCTGGTCGAAGATGAGGCGTCGTTACAGGCGACGATCGCCTACAACCTCAAGAAGGCAGGGTACGAGATCGCGACGGCGTCCGACGGCGAAACCGCGCTGGCGCTGGCCGAAGAGACGCCGCCCGATCTGGTCGTCCTCGACATCATGCTTCCGAACATGGACGGTCTCGAAGTTTGCCGCAACCTGCGTCGCAGCAGCGGGGTGCCGATCATTATCCTGACGGCCCGCGACAGTGAGATCGATCGCGTGGTCGGGCTCGAAATCGGCGCCGATGACTACCTGACGAAGCCGTTTTCGATGCGCGAGCTGATCGCCCGCGTCAAGGCGCTGCTGCGACGGCGCGAATTGACCGAGCAGGATCTCGTCGCCCGCACTCAGGCCGTTGCCAACGTCATCACGATCGACACTCTGAGTATCGACGTCGACGCCTATCGGGTGCGGCTTGGCGAACACGACATCAATCTCAAGCCGAAAGAGTTCGAACTCCTGCTGCACCTGGTGAACCACCGCGGCATCGTCTGTCCGACCCGGCAATTGCTTGGCGAGGTGTGGGGTTACGACTATTATGGCGATAGCCGCACACTGGCCGTTCATATCCACGGGTTGCGCGAAAAGCTGGACGCTCACCCCGGCGGATCGCGCCTCATCGAAACAGTGCGCGGCGTCGGCTACCGCTTTTCGGGATGAGCCAACGCAATGCACGTGCGCTTCAGCAACCGGCTCCTGCTTGGATTCATCGCCGTCGTGACGGCGATCTTTTTGTTGCTCGGGATCGTCATCCTCGCCCCGATCGATCAGCATCGTAGCTGGATCATCGTCGCCCTGGTCGCGGCCGGCTTCGCCGTCCTGATCACCGGTCTGATCTTCGTCCGCCTCGCCACCCGCCCGCTCGAAGAGATCGTCGCGATGACCCGCCGTGTCTCGCACGGCGATCTCAGCGCTCGCGCGGATGAAGAGCCGCGCTCGGAGTTCGGCGACGTCGCGGTCGCGTTCAATGAGATGGCCGACGAACTTGAAGCCACGTTCAGCGCCATCGACCTGGAACGGAAGCGGCTCGAATCAGTCGTCGAGCATCTGGCCGACGGTATCATCATCGTCGACGCCGAGGGGCGCGTCGCGCTCATGAACCTGGCCGCCGAAAGGTTGCTCAACCTCAAGCGCGCGCCGTCAATCGGCCGGAGTTACGCCGAAGTGCTGCGCGATTACGAACTGGCGGCAGTCGTCCGCGAGGGCCAGGCGATTCCGCTGGCCGACGCCGCGCCGACGACGACGATCATCGAGATGGGGCTGCCGCGCCGCTGGGTGCAGGCGTTTTCCTATCCGATTCCCTCCGGCGAACCGCACCTCACGCTGGTCGTGCTCCGCGATGTGACTGAGCTACGCCGTACTGAAGCAGTGCGACGCGATTTCGTCGCCAACGTCTCACACGATTTGCGAACGCCGATCGCCTCGCTCAAGGCGCTGGTCGAAACGCTGCTCGATGGCGCGCTCGATGATCCGACCGTCGCGCGTGATTTCCTGGCACGAATGGAAGTCGAAGTCGATGATCTGGTGCGACTCGTCGAACAACTCTTGCAGCTCTCGCGCGTCGAGGCGGGCCAGCTGGAGCTGCGCACGTCGCCCAGCGCGATTGGCGAGGTTATCCAGCGAGTGGCGGAACGGATGCAGGCACAGGCGACGCTGAAAGAGGTCGAGATCGTCGTCGATGTGCAACCGGACCTTCCAGCCGCCGAGTTCGACGCCGAGCGCATCGAGCAGGTGCTCGTCAACCTGCTGCAAAACGCGATCAAGTTCAGTCCACGGCGGGGACGCACGACAATCAGCGCGACGGCTAGCGGCCAGGAGATCGTGGTCGCGGTGGCGGACCGCGGACCGGGTCTCGACCCGAGCGATGTCGAACGGATCTTCGAACGTTTCTACAAAGCGGATCGCTCGCGGGCCGCCTCCGGCAGCGGGCTCGGCCTGGCGATCGCCAAGCATATGATCCAGCTCCACGGGGGCCGGATCTGGGTCGAGAACGACTTCGGTCGCGGCGCCACTTTCAAGTTCTCATTGCCTCGTGCTGGCTCGTGACGAAATTCACATTATTAACTGGCGTTAATCGAATCTGCCTCGAACGCTAATCTTCGCCCGCTACCCTTTCATTGGACACGATCGATCACCTGTCCGATCTGGTCTGGATGGACCCGACATATCGGTCCATGACGAAAGGGAACATCAGCTGATGCAGGAGTCGAACGAGACTCTGCTGCTCCGCAACCTCATGAGCGGCCG
The DNA here is from genome assembly GCA_025966355.1 of Thermomicrobiaceae bacterium. Taxonomy (GTDB): domain Bacteria; phylum Chloroflexota; class Chloroflexia; order Thermomicrobiales; family Thermomicrobiaceae; genus CALAGB01. The sequence continues at coordinate 825 of JAICWZ010000287.1, read as the reverse complement.
ACTAACGCGCCGTGAGGTCTTCCGCAAGGCCGGTCTCCTCAGTCTTTCGATGCCGGCAATCGCGGCACTGCTCACCGCCTGTAACGACAACAACGATTCGACCGCGATCTCAGTACCATCATCCATCCCCTCATCGGATGGTTCACCCATCAGCACGGGAAACTGGAAACCACGCGATCTCAACGTTGATCTGACCGGCTCCGGTTCGAGCTTCGTCGATCCGGCGATGCAACTCTGGGTGCAGCAATACAAGAAGCTGGCGCCGAACGTCACCATCAACTACCAGTCGGTCGGTTCGGGCCAGGGCAAGAAAGATTTCATCAGCGGCGTCACCGACTTCGCCGGCAGCGACGCCTATATGACTGACGCTGAACTGAAGCGCGCACCTGGGAGTTTGCATATTCCGGTCGTTCTTGGTCCGGTGGCTATCACCTACAACCTGAGCGGCGTGAGCAAGTTGCAACTCTCCGGCCCGACGCTGGCCAACATCTACCTCGGCAAGATCACCACGTGGCACGACGCCGCCATCGCCGCCGACAATCCGGGTACCAGCCTGCCGGACGTTCCGATCACGGTGGTCTACCGTGCGGACGGCTCCGGCACCTCGGCCATCTTCACCAACTTCCTGAGTAAGGTGAGCGACGAGTGGAAAGAGCGGGTCGGCTTCGGCACGGCGGTGCAATGGCCGGTCGGCATCGGCGGCCAGCAGAATCCGGGTGTCGCGGCGGCGGTTCAGCAAACGCCGGGCGCGATCGGTTATGTCGAACTCGCCTACGCCACCGTCAATAAACTCCCCGAGGCGGCGATCAAGAACGCAGGCGGCGC
>JAICWZ010000600.1 GCA_025966355.1 Thermomicrobiaceae bacterium | reverse complement strand
GACCGCGCCGGTCGCCGAGGTGACGACGCCGATGGTTCGTGGGTAGGGCGGCAGCGGGCGCTTGCGCAGCGGATCGAAGAGCCCTTCGAGCTCCAGCCGCCGGCGCAATTCCTCGAACTGCAACTGGAGCAGTCCGGCGCCTTCCGGTTGCATGACGTCGACGATGAGCTGGCAGCGGCCGGACGGCTCGTAAAACTCAACTCTACCGTGCGCCATGACGGCGTCACCGTCGCGCGGGTTGAAGTTGAGGAAACGCGCGTTCCCCCGAAAGAGGACGGCGCCGAGCTGCGCATTGGCGGCTTTGAGCGTGAAATAGCAGTGTTGTGCCGACGAGCGGGAGAAGTTCGAGATTTCACCACGCACCCAGACATCAGCGAGCACCGGATCGGTTTGCAGCAGATCTTTCAGATAGGCGGTGAGTTCGGCAACTTCAAGGATTCGCATCGTGCGCCGGCCGGCTCTCACTCATGCAATCGGATGAGCGGGTGGCCGTATTCGACCGCTTCGCCGTTCTTCGCGATCAGCTCGGTTACCGTGCCGGCGTATTCCGAGACGATTTCGTTCATGATCTTCATCGCTTCAATGATCGCGACCGTCTGTCCCACTTCGACCCGATCGCCGATCTCCACGAACGCGCGCTCGTTCGGGCCGGACGCAGCGTAATACGTGCCAATCATCGGCGAGGTAATGATATGCCCGCCGTCTTCCGGTTCGACCTCGGTCACGCGCGGCGGCGGGGCCGCGACGACCGCCGGTTCCGCGGCGACGCGTTCGACATCGATCGCGTGTGCCGATTTCAGCGAAATGCGCAGATCACCCTGGCGCACGTCAAGCTGACCGATGCCGCCATCGCGCATGAGCTGTACGAGCTGGCGTACTGCATCAGTCAGGTCGGCGTAGGCGGCCGTCGTCGCGCTCGTCGATGTTTCGGCTGGAATACTCGTAGTCACGCTCACCACTCGCTTGCCTGCCTCATCGTGCTAGCTGACGCGCTCAAGGTATTCGCCAGTCCGCGTATCGACTTTGACCAGATCACCGATGTTGATGAAGAGCGGAACGTTGATCGTCAGGCCCGTTTGCAGCGTCGCCGGCTTGGTGCCGCCGGAAGCGGTATCACCCTTGACGCCCGGATCGGTTTCCGTCACTTCGAGCTGCACGGTGATCGGTGCTTCGACGTCGACCGGCTGATCCTGATAGGTGAGGAGGTCGATTATTTCGTTCTCAACCAGGTAGTTGACGGTGTCGCCGAGCGTCTCCTTATTGAGCGGGAATTGCTCGAAGGAGTCGACATCCATGAAGTTGTACTGATCATCTTCGGCATAGAGATACTGCACGCGGCGCCGCTCGAGCCGGGCGGTTTGGAACTTCGAGCCGTTCTGGAACGTCTGTGATGTCGTCGCGCCCGTTCGGAGGTTGCGTAACGTCAGCCGGACGAAGGCGCTGCCGCGTCCCTGCTTAATGTGCTGATATTCGACGACTTTAACCAACTCGCCATTGTAGTCGAGCGTCAGCCCTTTGCGAAGTCCACCAGTATCAACAACCATCAGCCCTCTACTCTCACTTAATCGATCTGCCGCTTGCTCGCCCGCGTCAGAACACGAATGCCGTTCTCTTC
>JAICWZ010000146.1 GCA_025966355.1 Thermomicrobiaceae bacterium | reverse complement strand
GTCGCGCACGATCACCAGCAAATCGAGGCTGCGTGCATCACGCCACTGTTCGTCGGATGGCGGAAAATGCACGCCGATATCTCCAAGCCCGGCGGCGCCCAGCAACGCATCCATGACTGCATGCGTCAAAACATCGGCATCGGAATGGCCGTCGAGCCCCTGCGACCAGGGAATGTTGATGCCGCCCAGCACAAGCGGGCGTCCGGGCGCGAACCGATGGACATCATAGCCGAGGCCGACCCGCGTCACGGGGCCGCTCGCAGGAGCGCTTCGGCGAGCGTCAGGTCGATTGGGTTGGTCAGCTTTATATTGCGCGCGTCACCGGGGAAGATATGGACGCGGTACCCTGCCCATTCGAGCAAGCTTGCCTCGTCGGTCATTAATGGCGGCTCGTTGCACGCATGAAGCCGCGCGTAGCTCGCTTCCAGCCAATCGCGCCGGAAAACCTGGGGAGTCTGTGCCGCGAAGAGCCGCGCGCGCTCGGGCGTCCGCTCCACGCTGCCATCCGACGCGACAAGCTTGATCGTGTCGCTGACCGGAATGGCAGCGATAGCGGCGCCGGTCTCAGCGCCGCGCCGAACGCCCTTATCCATCATGGCGGCCGTTGCCAGCGGGCGCGCCGCGTCGTGGATCAACACCAGATTGACTTCCGGAGATAACGCCGCGACGCCTCGTTCGACGGACTCCTGGCGCGAATTACCGCCGGGACGGGCGAGGATATTCAGCCGGGAATCAACAAGCTCGCGCACTCGTTCGAGCTTCTCAGGCGTCGTGACGACGACGATTTGGGAGATCGCCTCCATCGAGGCGAGCAGATCGAGTGAATAGGCGAGCACCGGCCGGCCATCGAGCGTGGCGAGAAGCTTATCGAAGCCCATCCGCGCGCTTCGACCGGCCGCGACGAGCACCGCACCGCACTGCATCAAATCGGTTCCGCCTCGACGAGCTGCGCGAACGCCATGCGTCCGGCCCCGGTTTGCAACGTTCGCGTCACGACAACCTTGACGTCCTGGCCGACCAAGCTCTTACCCGCTTCCACGACCACCATCGTGCCGTCCGACAGGAAACCGACGCCCTGGCCGAACTCTCGTCCGGGCTGAACGATCTTGAGTGTCATCAGTTCGCCAGGGACGAGCGGTGGCCGCAGCACGTGGGCCAGTTGATGAATGTTGATTACGCGAACTTCCTGCAACTCCGCCACGCGTTCGAGGTTCGAATCGCCGGTCAGAATCCAGTAATCGTGCCGTCGTGCGATTCGCACCAGCTTCGCATCGACGTCGCTATCTTCGGACGAATCGAGCTCGTTGATTTCGAGCCGTACATCGGGCGCCTGGCGTAGCCGCTCCAGCACTTCGAGTCCGCGCTTCCCGCGATCTCGCCGGGACGGATCGGGCGAATCGGCGACAAGCTGCAACTCGCGCAGAACAAAATGCGGTACCACCAACTCGACCATCAGAATCCCGGTTTGGGCCAGGTCGACGATCCGCCCGTCGATGATGACGCTCGTATCGAGCAGAATGCCGTGCCGTGGCGCGGCGATCGCACCGTTCTGCGTCGTAATCTCCGCGGGTATGGGAGGGCTACTTTGTCGCTGGGAGCGATTGAGCCCAATCAGCGTCTGAAATTCACGTTTATTCGAGGTCATCGCCAGCACCGAGAGACTGCAGATCACGATCGCGGCAACGGCGGGGAGAATGGAACCGTAGGGATCGGGAAGCAGCGACATCGGCCAGGCGAGGAGCGCCGACACAATGCCGCCGACCAGGAACGCCACCGCGATGGCGATCAGGTCGATGGCCGAAAGGCGCCGGATCTCTCGATGCAGCCACTTGAAAAAGCCGACCGTAAAGTACGGAGTGATGAGAAAGAGGAGCGCGCCAAGGCCGGCCGCGAAAAAGAGCGGGTAGCCCTTGAAATCGCTCGATACGTCGTTTGGTTGCAGATACGAGCCGAGTTCCCAGCCTCCGGCGATGCCGACGACGAGCCCGGTGTAGCGCAACACGCGGGAGAGAATGGGATTGAGCTTTGGTTCCCGCAATTGGGGCTCAGGCATCGAAGACACCCTCGAATATCAGACCGGCTCGTCTGGTACGCCTCGCCGGTTTGCCACGATCAACGCCGCTCGGCCGCCACATGTCGCAAGCGGTCCACGGTATCGTCCGGCACGTTCGCCGAGCCGATCTCGTGACCTTCGCGCTCGCCCGTCCCATGGAAGTCGCTTCCGCCCGTCGGAACCAGGTCGTGATGGCCGGCAAGCATCGCCAGAAACGCTTGTTGATCGTCATTGTACAAGCTGTAGAAGACTTCGAGACCGTCGAGCCCGGCGGCGACGAGCTCGGCCACGACCGCCTCAACCGCACCGGTCGAATAGGGGTGCGCGAGCACCGCCACACCATTCGCGGCATGAATCAATTCAATCGCGGCAGCCGGCGTCAAACGAAAATGCGGCACATAGCCAACCCTGCCGGGCACCAGATACCGGTCGAAGGCGTCGGAGACCGAGGTCGCCTGACCCGCTTCGACCAGGGCGCGCGCTACGTGCGGCCGCCCGATCGCTCCGCCGGCCCCAAAAGCAAGCACCCGCTCGAGCGTGATCGGGACGCCGGCTGCTTGCAGGCGCTCAACCATCGTCTCGGCGCGGCGCTCGCGTGAATCGCGAAACTGCTCAAGCCGTTCGCTGAGCGTGCTATTCGCCGGATCGATGAAATAGCCGAGCATATGCAGTTCGCCGCGCTCAACGGATGTGCTCATTTCGATTCCGGCGATCACCTCGACGCCAAGTCGGGAGCCGGCCGCTCGCGCCTCGGCGATGCCAGCGGCCGAATCATGATCGGTCAGTGCGATCGTCTGGAGCGCGGTCGACGCGGCGAGTTCGACGACACCGGATGGTGATGTCGTGCCGTCCGAGGCGGTGCTATGCAGATGCAGATCGACATGTGAGCGGCCGCGGTTTATCTGGGTGGTCATGATGCGTTACCTCTCGCCCGATCGAATCGCCCGGCCTCGTTTTGGATGAAGGCCGTCGGGGCACAACCGTACCGTACGAGCGTTCACCTGTCGCAGGCAAACGAAAAGCGCTGCCCGTTGTGGCAGCGCCTGGATCGTCCGTAGAGCAGAGCGTTAGCGAGGCTCAACAATCAGACGGATAGCGGTACGATTTTCTTCGTCGATCTGGACGTCGATAAAGGCTGGCAAGCAGATCGCCTCGATGCCCGTTTCGAGCAGGTAGTCACGCGCGATGGCGACCGCCTTGACGGCCTGGTTTGTTGCTCCGGCTCCAATAGCCTGGACTTCCGCCCGACCAGCCTCCCGAACAACGCCCGCGATCGCCCCCGCGACCGCGCTCGGGCGTGAACGCGCCGAAACTTTGAGCACCTCGCTCCGGCGTTCTTCGGTCAGAACTTCGGTTGCTTCAACGCCGTGCTCGGTCGCGCCGTTGCTGCTGGCCGTTCCGTTACTGCTGGCAGTTCCGTTCGTGTGAATGACTTGTTGTTCGCCAGCGTCGTAGGCCTCTTCATCTGGCGGAAAGCTCGCGTCGGGATCGATCTTGATATCCCGCAGGTCGAGTTTACTGAAGAACCGGTCCATCCTGCTCCTCCATGAAGGCGGTACATACCGCCCTCCCCTTCGTAATAACGTTCCTTGCCCCCATGCGTGCGTATCTGTGATTCCTACGCTCTACGAACCTCCAACGCTCTAGCCATCGAACAGTAGATACCGCGCGTGAAAACAGCAACATGCGACGAGCAAGGTGACCAAACATCGCTCAAGCGATGTCCTTGCAAGTGGCCATCGGTTCTGGTCGTCGACCTGCTTGCTGTCTCGAACCGCCCCAGCTCCGACCAGGACAGCCCCGCAAGAGTTACCACACGCCTCAAGCGCTCGTCAACTATCTAGATGCTGAACGGCGCATAAGATGTGGAAAAAAAGCGCGAATTAAGCGAAACACCGGAGCCGGATGGTGTATTCCATCCGAACCCCGGTGTTTTCACATTCAGTTCGTTGGTTCGACAGTGCTACCGCGCGTAATCGACGACACGCGTCTCGCGAATCACCGTCACTTTGATCTGGCCCGGATACTCCAGCGACTCCTGGATCTTGCGCACGATATCACGTGCCAGCCGAGTCGCCGCCAGGTCATCGACCTTCTCAGGTTGTACCAGGATGCGCACTTCACGTCCCGCCTGGATGGCGTATGCCTTTTCGACCCCAGCGAACGAGTTGGCCACGCCTTCCAGCGCTTCAAGACGCTTGATATACGTCTCGACCATCTCGCGCCGGGCGCCGGGACGGGCGCCGCTGATCGAGTCGGCCGTCGCGACGATGAACGCTTCGACCGTTTGCGGTTCTTCTTCACCGTGATGGGCGGCGATCGCGTGAACGATTTTGGCCGAGCGGCCAAGTCGCCGGGCGATATCGGCGCCAATCAGGGCGTGCGGACCTTCGACTTCATGATCAACCGCCTTGCCGATGTCGTGCAGGAGGGCGGCAGTCTTACAGACATTGAAGTCAGCGCCAAGTTCCGCGGCCAGTGCACCAGCAATCTGCGAAACCTCGAGTGAGTGCTGCAACACGTTTTGCCCGTAGCTGGTGCGATATTTGAGTCGTCCCAGAAGTTTGATCAAATCGGGATGAAGTCCTTGAACATTCGCCTCGTAGGCGACACGCTCTCCTTCTTCGCGGATGATCTGCTCGACTTCGAGCCGGGTCTTGTTGACAACCTCTTCGATCCGAGCGGGATGGATGCGTCCATCCTGGATCAGTTTAGCGAGCGAGCGCCGCGCGATCTCGCGTCGCACCGGATCGAACGAGGAGAGCGTCACCGCTTCGGGCGTATCGTCGACGATCAGGTCGACCCCGGTCGCCTGTTCGAGTGAGCGGATATTGCGCCCTTCACGGCCGATGATTCGTCCCTTCATGTCGTCGGTCGGCAGCGGGACGACGGAGACGGTGTTTTCGGCGACATAGTCGGATGAAACACGCTGGATGGTCGTCGCCAGGATCTTGAGCGCGCGCTGGTTCGCTTCGAGCTTCGCCTGCTGTTCGATCTCACGCACCTGCCGGTTCATGACATCGCGCATTTCGATTTCCGCCCGTTGCACGACCTGAGTGCGTGCCTCGTCGAGCGTCAGCTGCGCTACACGCTCCAACTCGATCCGGCGTTCTTCCTCGATCCGCGACAGATCCTGTCGCATCTCTTCGAGTTCGCGTTCGGATGTTTGCACCTTCCGTTCGCGCCGGTCGAGCGATTCGATACGGCGATCGATCTGCTCTTCTTTCTGTTGCGTTCTGCGTTCGAGCCGGTCGATCTCCTTGCGACGTTGCTGATTCTCTCGTTCAAGCTCGTCGCGTACTTTGAGCGATTCGTCCTTGGCTTCAAGGACCGATTCGCGTCGTCGTGCCTCGGCTTCGTCAATCGTTCGGCGGGCTTCTGCTTCCGCGAGTCTGATCTTCGAGGTCGCGCTCGAAACCAGATAGAAGTAGGTACCGATGGCTGCCAGCAGCCCACCGACGACCAAGCCGAGGACGATGAAGAGTAGGT
>JAICWZ010000434.1 GCA_025966355.1 Thermomicrobiaceae bacterium | reverse complement strand
TCATCGAGACGATTCCCTCGCTCGTTGAGATGCGCGAGGCGCTGCTGGCGGCACGCGAGGTCTCGGATCTGCCAATCGTCGCCCAGCTCACCTTCGCCCAGGACGGGCGTACGGTTTCCGGCAACACGGCGTACGAGGTCGTCGAGGAGTTGCGCTCCTTCGCGCCGGACGTCATCGGCGCAAATTGCAGCGTCGGGCCGCGACATACGCTCGATGTCATCCGTTCGATGCAACGCTACGCCGGAGATGACCTGCGCCTGGCCGGCCAACCGAACGCCGGCTGGCCGATGGACGTCGGTGGACGCGTCATCTATCCGTCGTCACCCGAATACTTCTCCGGCTACGCCCGCGACGCGGCCGAGATGGGGCTGTCGCTCATCGGTGGTTGCTGCGGCACAACGCCGCTTCATATCCGGAGCATGCGTGAGGCGCTCGACGCTCTGCGGATCATCGAGCCGGAGGCTCGCCGCGAGCGCGTCGAGGTAGGCCCGCTTCGGCGTCGCGAGATGGTCGCACCGGACGGCCCGACGCTCTTCGCGCGGAAGCTTGGTCAAGAGTTCGTCGTCAGCGTCGAGATCGACCCGCCTAAGGGGCTCAATCCGCGCAAGACACTGGCCGGCGCACACCTGCTGAAAGAGGCGGGTGTCGACTTTATCAACATCGCCGACAGCCCGATGGCGCGCGTGCGGATGAGCGCGTTGACGCTCTGCTACCTCATCCAGAATCAAGCAGGCGTCGAGACGATCCTGCACTTCACGACGCGCGATCGAAATCTGATGGGTTTGCAGTCCGATCTGATCGGCGCCCATGCGCTCGGCGTGCGCAATATCATCGCCCTCACCGGCGACCCGCCGAGTTTGGGCGATTATCCGAATGCAACGCCGGTCTACGATGTCGATTCGATCGGCCTGGTGCGCGTTATCAAATCGTTCAATCAGGGAGTCGACGCGGCAGGCGCGTCGATCGGACAGATGGCGAGCTTCACCGTCGCCGTGGCAGCCGATCCCACGCGGCCGGATCTCGTTGAAGAGGCGCGGCGACTCAGTCGCAAGATCGAAGCTGGCGCCGATCTGGTGATGACGCAGCCGGTGTTCGATATCGCGGTCTGGACCGATTTCCTGCACATCTATACAGAGCTATTCGGGCCGATCGAGATTCCGGTGTTGCTCGGCATCCTTCCGCTGCAGAGTCACCGGCACGCTGAATTCCTGCACAACGAGGTGCCGGGCATCACGTTGACCGAGCACGCCCGCACGCGAATGCGCCTGGCTGGCAGTGAGGGGCGGCGAGAAGGCGTTATGCTGGCGCAGGAGTTATTGCAGTCGGCGCGCGATGTCGTGCACGGGATCTACATCATGCCGTCGTTCGGTCGGTACGAAGTCGCCGCCGAGGTACTCGATGTGTTGAGCGACCGGAGCCTGGCGCCCGGTTTGCTCGTCTAAACGCCAGCCTGTTATACTCCGCAAGTCCCGCGATGGGCGGGGTTGGCTTGCCTTCGAGAGACATGATCGCGGAGCGGATGAGCAATGGTCGACATTATTCGGAGTATCGAGCAAGAACAGCAGCGGGATGATGTTCCGCATTTTGGGCCTGGCGACACCGTTCGCGTGCATGTGAAGGTCGTTGAAGGCAGTCGCGAGCGCACGCAGCCGTTCGAGGGGATCGTTATCCGGCGTCGCGGCGGCGGCATTAACGAGAATTTCACCGTCAGGCGGATCGCGTCGCACGGCATTGGCGTCGAGCGTACTTTCCCGGTTCACGCGCCGCGCGTCGATCGGATCGAAGTGCTCCGCCACGGGCAAGTTCGTCGCGCCAAGCTCTATTATCTTCGGGGCCTGACCGGCCGCGCCGCGCGTATCCGCGAGCGCCGTCGTCCCGAGGGGAACTACATGCGCTAGACTTGTCCCTGAGAGGGCGAACTTGATTCTGAAACGCGACGCCCTCGGCGCCGCGTTTTCTCGTATCTGGACAGTGGATGGCCGATTCGCGGGAACCAACGACAACGCTGGAGCGCGCGTACTGGGAGCGCGGTATGCGTCTGGTCGCCGGAGTCGATGAGGTCGGGCGAGGCTGCCTGGCCGGCCCGGTCGTGGCTGCGGCCTGCATCCTGCCACCCGACATCGAGCGAATCGAGGGCGTCCGCGATTCCAAGCTCGTGACGCCGAAGAAACGGGCGGAACTGGTTGAGACGATCCGGGGAATTGCCCTCGAAACGGCGATCGGCGCCGCTTCCCGCCGGGAGATCGACCGGCTCAATATTCGCGGTGCGACCGCCCTCGCGATGCGCCGCGCGCTGGCCCGACTCGGCGGCTGGCAACAGGCGATCATCGACGGTCCGCTCTTCGTCGAGTTCGCCGACTGCCTGATCGCTGGTGTGATCGATGCGGACGCGACCTGCCTGTCCGTCGCCTGCGCCTCGATCCTCGCCAAAGAGGCGCGCGACGCGCTGATGTGCCGACTCGCCGGGCGGCATCCTGAATACGGCTGGGAGCAAAACGCCGGCTATGGCACCGCACTGCATCTTGACGCGCTCCAGCGACTCGGCCCAACGCCGCATCACCGGCGCTCCTTCCGGCCGGTACGCGAACTTCTTCCAGAACTGCAACCTGC
>JAICWZ010000590.1 GCA_025966355.1 Thermomicrobiaceae bacterium | reverse complement strand
GGTCGCGATCGTGAGCGTCTGCACTGGTCGCGTCTGCGCCGTTCGGGTTTGCGCCGTTCGGGTCTGCGCTGTTCGGGTCTGCGCCGTTCATGTCTCCACCCCCAGTTCGTTTCGCAATCGAATCATCCCATCACGCAGCCGTGTCTTCACCGTGCCGATGGGCACGCCGAGCAGCTCGGCGATCTCGCTGTGTGAGTATCCACCGTCGTATGCGAGCGCGATCGCCTGGCGCTGCGCATCCGTCAGCGAACTCATGGCGTCACCAACCCTTTCACGCTCGATGCTGATCTCGACCGACTCGGCAACACTGTCGAAACCGGCTTCATAGTCCCGGATGCCAACGCGGGTGTCACGATCACGCGATGCCTGGGCCGACCGGATGCGGTCGATCGCGCGACGTTTCGCCATTGTGAGAATCCAGGTTGTCGCTCCACCTTTATTCGGTTCAAATCGGCCTGCGGATTGCCACACTTCGAGAAACACCTCTTGAGTGACCTCTTCGGACTGGGCATGATCGATGAGCAACCGCCGAACGGTGCCGAGCACACGGGGGGCAATCAGGTCGTACAAGGCGCTGAAGGCGTGCTGATCTCCGGATGCGACGCGCAGCAGCAAATCGTTGGTCTCACCGCCGTCGCTATGCACAGTCTCCAGCATCGCAGGTCGCGCGCGTTGGCGCTGTCATTCGCGCGCTCGGACGGCCGGTGACATGCTGAAGTGAGACCGAAGAACCACCACAGACGATGGAACGGAGAAACGCGTGCTACTCGAGGGCAAAACGATGATCGTGACCGGCGGCAACAGCGGCATCGGGGAGGCGATCGTGTTGGCGGCCGCAGCGGAGGGCGCGAACGTCGTGATCGATTACGTCGTGCACCCTGAGGAGACCGCGGATGTCGTCGCGAAAGCGCAGGCTGCCGGTGGGCACGCCGTCGGTGTCAAAGCGGATGTGGGCGAGCCGGCAGATCTGCAGAAGCTCGTCGACGCGGCAGTCGACAACTACGGCCGGCTCGACGTCATGGTGAACAACGCCGGCATTGAGACGCGCACCTCCCTTCTTGACACGACTGAGGCCGACTTCGAGAAGGTCATCAACGTCAATCTGAAGAGCGCGTTCTTCGGCGCCAAGCTCGCGGCACAGCGGTTCATCGCACAGGGTGACGGCGGTCTGATTCTCAACATCTCTTCGGTGCACGAGGACTGGCCGATGCCAGGGAATATCGCATACTGCGTGTCGAAAGGCGGAACGCGGATGCTCGCACGCACCGCTGGCGTCGAACTGGGAGCCCACAACATTCGGGTGGTGAATCTCGCGCCAGGCGCCGTTGCGACGCCGATCAACGCGGAGACGATGGCGGATCCGGCGAAGATGAAGGAGTTGAACGCGTCGATTCCGATCGGGCGGATGGCGCAGGCCAGCGAGATCGCGGATGTTGCAGTGTTTCTCTCGTCGAGCAAGGCGTCGTACCTGACAGCTACGACCGTCTTCGCCGACGGCGGCATCATGCAGGGAAGCGTTGGGCTGTAGCTCGCTGGCCCCCGAGCCCGGTGGTCGAGTAGCGAGCGCCCCTTCCGGTGGTCGGCTAGCGAGCGCCCCTTCCGGTGGTCGAGTAGCGAGCGCCCCTTCCGGTGGTCGAGTAGCGAGCGCAGCGAGCG
>JAICWZ010000033.1 GCA_025966355.1 Thermomicrobiaceae bacterium | reverse complement strand
AGCCGGCAGGGGTCTGACGCGGTAAAAAAGTGCCGGCTAAGCTTGTAGCATATCTTCCGCTGAACATTCTGGACGGGGGTTCGATTCCCCCCATCTCCACTGCTTGATGAGCCGCCCCGCGTTCGTGGGGCGGCTTTTCATTGTTTTGTGTCATGAACCGTTGGTTCGCAAGGCATGAACGGAGAATGAATGACGGACGGCACCATCGAGGCGCAGGACGGCAACTATATCTTTCGCTACGAATGCGAGCTTCCACACCCGATCGAACGCGTCTGGCAAGCGATCACCGATCCAGCCGAGATCGCGATCTGGATGGGTGCTCGACCGGAAATCGACCTGCATCCCGGTGGCCGCTACGTGACTCACCACGGCAACGGCATGACGGTGGTCGATCGTATCGAACGGGTAGAGCCACCCCGTCTCTTTCAGCACACCTTCTGGCTCGAGCTGAATCCATCGGCGCTCGTCACCTGGGAATTGTCCCCAACCGCGACCGGTTGCCGGCTGACATTGACGCATCGTATGAGTCACGCCGACGTCAAAGCGGCGGCCAACTCGGTGGCCAAGGGCGACAGTCTTGCTCTGATCCTCTCGCGCAACGCAGCCGGTTGGCACCAACTACTCGACAAACTTGAAGCGCGACTCGCGGGCCAGGAACGGCCGTCGCCCGGCGATGAGCACCAGAAGCTGCTGGCGCGGTACGCGGCGATGATCGACTGAACCGCCCTCCTGCAGTCACGGCGGACTATTAACATGCAACCCAATGGTTGCAACGTCATTCGAAATATGCAACTATCAGGTTGCAATTAGTCGACGGCCGGTTGATGGAAGGACGAGCCTGTGACCGTTCAAGACAAAATCGAACGCGAGATCATGATCAACGCGCCGGTGCAGCGCGTCTGGGAGCTGGTGAGCGAACCGGGCTGGTGGATCGGCGATGGCGATCGTTCCGGTCAACGGCGTTGGAAAGAGGGCGATCTCGACGTAATCGAAGACCCGAAATACGGGCAGTTTCCGCTGCGAACCATTGCCACCGAGCCTCCGAACTACATCTCGTTCCGCTGGGTTCCCGGTATTCCGGAAGATGGCGCCGAGCCTGGGCCGACAACGCTGGTCGAGTTCTGGGTACGCGAACACGATGGCGGCAGTGTGGTTCGCGTCGTCGAAAGCGGCTTCGCGGCGGTTCCGAATCCCGAGGATGTGATTAGAGGGAACACCGAGGGCTGGATCTTCCAGCTGGATGTGCTCAAATCGACTGCCGAACGCGAGGCGGCATGAACCCCGAGGTCGACGACGTCGGTCATGTGCTAGCGGCGCTGGCCGATCCGACGCGGCGCCGGCTGCTCGGAGCGCTGGCCGAAGAAGGGCAGGCGAGCGCATCGCGTCTCGCCGACCGCCTGCCGGTGTCGCGCCAGGCGATCGCCAAGCATCTGCAACTTCTGGAACAGGCCGGTCTTGTCTCCGGCGGGCGACATGGTCGGGAAGTGCTCTACCAGGTCGAGACCGATTCACTCGAAGCGTCGGCGCGCTGGATGGCCGATCTGGCCGAGACCTGGGACCGACGTCTGAACGCGCTCAAATGCGCGGCGGAGCGCTTAGCCGCGACGGACGACCGGCAGGGTGATATGTGATTCACGCCCGCGCTCGTGGTAGATGCGCTGGTTCGCAACGACGATCCGGTCGTCCAGAAAATTGTTGTCGGCACCGGAGTTGGTGTTGCGGTCGTACTCCGGAAACCAGCTGCTGGTCACCTCGACGCGGACGCGATGGCCGGGCAGGAAACAAACGCCCGCGGCATCGGCGCCGAAGCTGAACTGATAGACCTTGTCCGGTTCGAGCAGGTTAGGCTGTTCGAACGACTCGCGGAAGCGGGCGCGTAGCATCCCGTGGCAAAGGAAGCGGACCGAACCATCGGGATGGACGTCGCAGAGGCGAACGTGCCAGTCGGTATCGCGCGCCGAAGACGAGGCATAGAGCGTGACCGAGACCGGACCGACGACCGTGAGCGGCTCGGTGAGCACCTCGGTCGTGTAGCAGAGCATGTCGTCGCGGATCGCCGGCAGGCGATCGTCGACCGGACCGTCTTCGAGACGCCAGAGCATTCCGTTTGGGTCGGACGGATCGTAGGTGTAGCGGTCAGCCGGCTCCGTGCCCGGCAGGTCGGTTGAGAGGACGCCGTCGCCCTTCAAGCTGTTCGCGTGCCCGCGCGAGTGAAAATAGAACTCGACGTCGTCGGCATCGCGCAGCGGCCATTCGCGCTCGGCCCACCACTCGTTCGTGCCGAGAATGAAGAGATAAACTGCCGCTTCGTCCTCGATCCCGTTCCGAATCCCCTTGAGCCAGCGATCGTAGAAACGGATCTGGTACGACGCCAGATCGATAATCGCGTCGTCGCCGAAGTCGATGCCGTTGAGCGAGCGCGTGCGGTTCCCCCGATGTGGCCAGGGGCCGATGATCAGCTTTTGCGAGCGGCGCACGTCGTCATCTTTCCCGTTGCGCTGCAACCCGGTGAAGTTCAGAAGTCCACCGGGGAAATTCATGTCCCACCAGCCGCTGATGTTGAGCGCGGCGACCGACATCTGTGGCCAGGCGTGCATATAGGAGCCGCGACGCCAGTAATCGTCGAGGTTCGGATGCTGCATCCACTCGTCCCACCAGCGGCTCTGGATACCGGCTTGGCGCGCGGCATCGGCCAGCGGGAGCGCATTGAAATACGGTTGCATCTCGGCATAGACGTCGTCCATCGCGCCGAGTTGGTAGGAGCGACGACCCATCTTGAGCATCCACTCGCTGACCGGCAGGAGGAAGCAGCCGTTGCAAATCGGCTCATTCAGGTAGGCGTCGGGAGGCGAAGCGACCGGCACAATCGCCTTGAGATGCGGCGGGTTGGCGGCGGCTGCCAGCCACTGGGTGCGCGCCACGCACGAGCCACCGGCCATGCCGATATTGCCGTCGCACCATTCCTGTGCGGCGATCCATTCGATCGTGTCGTAGCCGTCTTCGGTGTCATGAATGTAGGGCGAGAAGTCGCCATCGGAGTTGAAGCGTCCGCGAATATCGTTGAGCGCGACGATATAACCGCGTCGCGCCAGATCGAGATGAAACGGCTGACGACCGCGCACCTTGTCGTATGGCGTGCGCAGCAAAATGACGGGATGCGGACCGGGCGTGTCGGGCCGGATCAAATCGAGCGACAGTTCGACGCCGTCACGCATCGGCACACGCAGATCGTGCCGAATATGGGTGACTGACGTGATGGGTTGGGAAATCGAACTGGTGGGGAGCACTGGCGTGAAATCGGCGTCCACGGTCAACTGGCACCTACCCTTCGCCGGTCGAAACGTTTATGCCGCCAGTATGGCATGGAACGCCGCGAATCCGACGAGGGCCTGCGTTATTCGATCGCCCAGAGGAGGAGATCGTCTCCCGATTGCTCGACGCGAAAGCGCATGCCACCGTAGTAGATAGCAGAGCCATCAGCAGCCTGCGGTAGCTTTACGATGGTCGAATTGGAGTTGACGCGCAGCGGCTGGCGCCGGGTGTTCGTGCTGACCGGTGTCGTACTGAGCGTTGAGTTTTCGCCGCATCGTGGGCAGTAGCCCATTGGTTGATCCTCCTGGATGCTAGACGCTTGCTGCCTGTTAGTCGGTCGCTTCGGACGCTTCTTCACTGCGTGCGGAGCTTCCACCGTACCAGGCGGCCGCACCGCTGAGGAAACCAACGTAAAGCGCGACGAAGGCACCGAAAAAGACGAGGATAGGTGTCGAGAAGTCCGGTATCAAATTAAAAACATCGACAAAGAGATAGGGGACGAGCGCGCCTTCGACAACTCCGAGAATAAGCCCGACGAACGCCGCCTGCCCGCCGCTCAGTTTCAGGCGGTTTCCGGAGATATATCCGCCAATTGCTGGACCGAGCGGACCGGTTACGAAGTGCACGATGGGCGGCGCGAGACAGAGTAGACTGATGATACCCGCGATGATCGCGCCTTTAATGGCATTGGCGGTATGGGACATGAGCGAGACCCTTCGTGGCAGGCGTGAGAACGACACGGTAGCGGAGACCGAGCCGCTCGTTCGACAGGCTGGCGCAGTGGGGCCAGTCTAACAATTCAGCATACACCCAAAATGCGAAATTGACGGGTGAAATCTCGACAATGTGACGAATATCACGTTGTATACCCAGGCCCATCAGACGGCGGGCGCGAGTAGGAGCACGTGCAACGCGCCGGAGAAATAGAGGTTGTCAAGCAAGAGGCGCGCTCGCTTAGTTCAGAGCCGATTGGGCGACGCATGCGTCGCCCTCAGCCTCCCGCACCGCGAACGTTGGATGGCCGATCGTGGGCTGACTAGTCGGCAGCGATTTCCGTTGCCGCGTCGGTGATCGCGGTTCGGATCAGGTTGTAGTCGGCGTCTTCGATGTGATGCACGTTGCCCTGGAAGGCGAGTGTCCAGTTTTCGGCGGGCCAGCGCTGGACATAGGTCATGGCGCGCGCGATCGGCTCGGCCGGAATATAGTCGCCGGAAGGCAGAATGACATCGGCCGCGATGTGGACGCGGAATGGATAGTCCTCGTCCGCGCGCTTCTTATTCGTGCTGTGCCAGATGATCGTGTGATCCTCGAAGTAGTCCGAAGTAACAGTCACGATACCGCCGAATGCCTTGATGCCGGTCAAATAGTAGATGAGCTTATCGCCCGGCTTCATCTGTTCTGCCTTCTTGCGATGACGGCTCTTCATACCCTGTACGGTGAAACCGAGGGAACGCGTCTTGTCGAAGTTCTCCACCGGCCCGACGATGATCCAGTAGTTTGGTTCGGCCATAATCCGCTCCTTTCAACTGAAGTTCGCCAAGTATGCCACGAAATATGCGTTCGTACGCATACAACTGCAATACGACATTGCCCGCCTGCTGGCTCTGCTGCATACTAGCCGCGGGGACATGAACGGCTGGACAGGAGCAATCGAACATGGCGCAACCCGCGGTTGTAGCCCAACTTGAAGCGGCGCTGGGGCGCGACAGCGTGCTTTCGAATCCGTCGGAGTTGACGGTATACGAGTACGACGGTTCGGACGAGGCGCTTGCCGGAAGCCATCGACCCGATGTCGTCGTTCTGCCACAGACCGCGCAGCAGGTGCAACAGGTGGTGAAGATCGCGCGCGCGATGGGCATGCCGGTCACGGCGCGTGGCGGCGGCACCGGCCTGGCGGGCGGCGCCATTGCAGTGCAGGGCGGCATCCTCGTGGCGCTCACCAAAATGGACCGCATCCTTGAGATCAATACACGAGATCGCTACGCCCTGGTCGAACCTGGTCTCATCAATCTCGATCTTTCGCAAACGACCAGCCGCGACGGCTATTTCTTCGCGCCGGATCCGTCGTCGCAGCGTGCCTGTACGATCGGCGGCAACGTCGCCAACAACTCGGGCGGTCCGCATTGCCTCAAGTATGGCGTAACCGTCAACCACATCCTCGGTCTGGAGGTCGTGCTACCGGACGGCGAACTGCTCTGGGTTGGCGGACCGTCGCCAGATGTGCCAGGCGTCGACTTGACCGGCATTCTCGTCGGTTCCGAGGGGACGCTTGGGATCGTGACCAAGGCGATGGTCCGCCTCACGCGCTCGCCCGAGGCGACCGATGTGCTATTGGCGGCCTTCCCGTCGATCGAGGCAGCTTCGAGCGCGGTCTCCGCCATCATCGCGGCGGGCGTGCTGCCGACGGCACTGGAGATGATGGACGCACTGACGATCACGGCGGTTGAATCGGCGTATCACGCCGGTTATCCGAGAGATGCGGCGGCGGTCCTCTTGATCGAGATCGATGGCTTGCTCGAAGTCGTTGCGGAGAATACGCGGCTCATTTCAGTGATTTGCGAGCAGCAGGAGGCGACTGAGGTTCGCGTGGCGAGCACGCAAGAAGAGCGTGACCTGCTCTGGCTCGGGCGTAAGGCAGCGCTCGGAGCGATGGGTCGTCTGGCCCCGAACTACTACTTGCAGGATACCGTTGTGCCACGCACGAAACTGCCGGTCACGTTGCAACGCGTGGAGGAGATCTCCAAGGATTACAAGCTGCCGGTGGCGAACGTCTTTCACGCCGGTGACGGCAACCTGCACCCGCTTATACTCTTTGATCGCCATAAGCCTGGCGACATCGAGCGGGTGCTGCATGCCGGGACGGAGATGATCCACTGGTGCATCGAGGTGGGCGGTGCGGTCTCGGGCGAGCATGGCATCGGTCTGGAAAAGAAGGATTTCTTGCCGTTGGTCTTCACGACCGAAGATCTGGCAGCCATGGCGGGCCTCAAACTCAGCTTCGACCCCCTGCAGCTCTTCAATCCGGAGAAGGTATTCCCGTCCGGCTTCTCCTGCGGCGAGGTATCCGCGCTCAGACAGCAAGCGCTGGCGGCACGTTTGGGGATCGATTTTGTCTGAACGCGGAGACAACATGACGACGGCTCCATCTGATGCCGGATCGTGGCCATCGAACCTGATGGTCGACGGCCTTGCGGTGTCGAAACAGGCGACGCCCGAATCGTTTGACGAGGTGTCGGAGATTCTGCGCGGCGCCAACGCGCGCGGTGATGCGGTCATTCCGTTTGGTGGCGGCACGCAGCTCGGGCTCGGCAATATCCCAAGCGCGGGCGATATCGCGCTGAATCTCTCGAAACTCGATCAGGTTGTCATCTATGAACCGGATGACCTGACGATCTCGGTGCAGGCGGGTTGCCGTATCGACGATCTGAACGGGCTGCTGGCTGAACACGGGCAGATGTTGCCCTTCGAGGTGGCGCGCCCTCAGGACGCGACTATTGGCGGTGCGTACGCCACCGGTATCTCCGGTCCACGCCGCTTCGGCCATGGTTCGATGCGCGATCTCGTGATCGGGATTACCGCGGTGTCACCGAGTGGAGAAATCGCGCGCGCCGGTGGCATGGTCGTCAAGAACGTCTCGGGCTATGACATGATGCGGTTGCATTATGGCGCGCTCGGTTCGATGGGCGTCATCCTGCAGCTCAACTTCAAGGTTTTGCCAAAACCACCGGCCCAACGCACCGTCGTCGTGCGGTTCGGAGAGCTGTCGGATGCCATCGAGGCGGCGCTCGGCGTGCGCGAATCGCAGCTGTCGCCGACCGCGATCGTCGTCCTCGACGAGGGTGGCGCGCGTGCCGCAGGCGTCGACGTTGCCCCGTGGACGCTCCTGCTGCGTGCCGAAGGCCCCGAGGATGCCGCCGCGCAACAGACGGCGCGCCTGCGCGAGGCAACCAGGGTTGGCGCGTTGGGCAGCGACGTGCTCGGCGACGCGGCGACCGATGCGCTCTGGCGAGGAGCCAACACGCTCTTGTCGGCGGCACCGGAAGAGTCGGGCATCGGCATCCGGCTCGGCATGCCCGCATCCCAGGCGAGCGAGATCGCAGAGCAGTTGCTGGCAACGACCGGGGGCGGAAGCGCGACGCGGCGCCTGTCGCTCGATTTTGGAAACGGACTTCTCTTCGCTCAGGTCGGTGTTGATACGGAGCCAATCGATGAACTACGCACACTCTGGGAACGAGTGCGCACACTTGGCTCGCACGCCACATTGCTTACGGCACCGCCAGACGTCAAACGCGACATCGACGTGTTCGGTGCCGAACCGGCCGGCTTCGGCTTGATGCGGGCGCTGAAGCAGCAGTTCGACCCGTCGGGTACGCTTAATCGCGGTCGCTTTATCGGCCGGCTGTAAGGTTGCGTGTGGCAAGGGGAGAAACGTGACGGCGGAGAGCGAAGAGCGGCTCGGCAATTTCTTCGGACGCAATATCCCGGATGTCAACGTCATTCGCTCGTGCGTTCACTGTGGCTTCTGCCTGCCGTCGTGCCCAACCTATCGCCTGACCAAGCGCGAGCGCTCCTCGCCCCGCGGTCGCATCTGGCTGATGAATCAGGTGAGCATCGGCAACCTCGAACTGCTCGATCCAATTTTCGAGGAAGAAATGTCGCTCTGTCTCAACTGCCGGGCGTGCGAGGCGGTCTGCCCCTCCGGTGTCAAGTACGGCGAGATCCTCGAAGCGTCGCGCGCTCAAATCGAGGAACATCGCGAGACGCCGGTGGCTGAGAAGGCCGCGCGCGGCCTCGCCTTCAACGTGCTCTTCAGCGATATGAAGCGCTTTCGCGTCGCCAGTCATGCGCTCAAGCTCTACCAGCGCTCGGGTGTACAGAGCGCCGTGCGCAAAACGAAGCTGCTCAACGTGATCGGCCTGGGCGAAAGCGAACAGATGCTGCCGGAGCTGAGCGATCGCTTCACCGTGCCGCACGGCGAAACGATTGCGGCGCTCGGCGAAAAACGCGGCCACGTCGCGCTCTTCACCGGCTGCATTATGAGTACGGCCTACGCCGGTGTACATGAATCGACAATTCGCGTACTGACTCGAAACGGCTTCGACGTGACGCTGACCGCTGACCAGGGCTGCTGTGGTGCCTTGCATGTGCATGCCGGTGAACCGGATGGCGGCCGTAAGCTGGCCCGCGCCAATATCGAGGCGTTTGAGAAGGCTGGTTTCGACGCGATCATCGTCAACGCGGCCGGTTGTGGGGCGGCGCTCAAGGAGTATGGCCATCTGCTGAAGGACGATCCGTCGTACGCTGATCGCGCGACCGCTTTTTCCTCCACCGTGCGGGATGTCGTCGAATTTCTCGGCGATGCCGGCTTGTCGGCTACACCCGGGCCGCTCAACTGGACTGTGACGTATCAGGAGCCGTGCCATCTGGCGCACGCGCAGCGTGTGACGAAGCAGCCGCGAGCGCTGATCACGGCGATTCCAGAGTTGACGTTGATCGAAATGCCGGAATCTTCGCTCTGTTGCGGCAGCGCCGGCATCTACAACCTGATCCAGCCCGACATGTCGAGCGCGCTTCTCACGCGCAAGCTCGACAATGCGCTATCGACCGGAGCCGAGGCGATTGTTTCGGCGAATCCGGGCTGCATGTTGCAACTCGCGGCCGGGTTGCGCGCGCGCGGCGATCGCCGGCCGGTGATTCACCTGATCGAACTGCTCGATCGCGCCTACGCGGCGGCCGAATCGGCGGCCGAGCCGGAATCTGCTGCGGCCGACTGAGCAATTGTTCTCCTTAGAGTACGGACTCGTCGCCGGGCGTCAGCACACGACGGGCGAGCGCGAAGGGTGGCGCACCCAGCGCGAGCACGCGATCGTGGAAGGCGCGCAGCGAGAAGCGATCACCTTCCCGCGCCTGCACATCGGCGCGGAGCTTGCGCATCATGAGTAATCCGAACGTGTAGTTCAGGTAACCGGGGTCAAACGCGCCACGCACCGCTTCCGCACGCGCGGGTGCTTCCTCAAGGAACCCGTTCGCCATGAAAAAATCCGTCGCTTCGTCGAGTGACATGCCATAGGCGTGCATCTTGATCGAGACGACCATCCGGCAGTTGCGGAGCAGCGCACTCTTTAGCTGTGACAGGCGATAGCGCGGATCTCCGCCACCAAATCCTGCTTCAAGCATCATTTCTTCAACGTAGTGCGCCCATCCCTCCACGAATGAGTATGAGAGCGCCATTCGACGAACGGGTGAAGTGATCTTGCGAATATGCTGGAAATGCACGAAGTGCCCCGGATAGGCTTCATGGATCGATAGACCGGGCAGGCCGCTGCGCTCGAAATTCGAGAGCCACTCTTCCCGTCGCTCATCGTCCCAATCTGGTTCCGGCGGGGTCACGAAATAATATGACTCGACCGAATCGTCCTCATACGCGCCGGCCGTATCCATCATGGCGAACGCCCAGCGCAGAAAGCTCGGCGTCTCCTGCACGATGCAGCGGGCTTCCGAGGGGATCGAAACGATCTCATGATCGACGATGAATTGGCGCAAGCGTTCCAGAACGGCCGAAACCTCATTGATCAACTGATCAGCCGGTGGGTGATCATGCCCTTCCGCGCGCACGACATCCTCGACACTCCTGTTTGGATCGATTCTCGCAGCGGTGGCTCGAGCCAGATGGAGATTGCGCGCCAGATCTTCTTCCCCGATCCTCAGCAAGTCAGCGAGTTCGATGTCGACCATCTCCCCGTAACTCACCAGTTTGCGGAGGAGATCGCCGCCGATGGCGAAGTCGTTGCTCGCGTTTTCCAGACGCTGCTCGAGCATGGCGACAAACTGCTCGATCGCGGCCAATCCCTCGGCAACCTCGGCTTCGACCGAGATGGTCACCCCGGCCTCGACCAGCGCCGCAGGCACATCGTCACGCAAAAACGCCGCGACTCCTTTAAAGACGTCGATCGCCGTTTCAACGACCGGCCGTGAGAGATCGGTATCCAGCACGTCGGTCGCGTTCGCCAGGACCGTTGGAATGAGGGCCGCTT
>JAICWZ010000366.1 GCA_025966355.1 Thermomicrobiaceae bacterium | reverse complement strand
GGGCGGCCACGCCATCGAACCAGCCGGTGCGACGCGGCCGGCCGGTCGACGTGCCGTATTCAACGCCCCGATCGCGCAACAGTTCGCCCGTTGCATCAAGGAGTTCAGTTGGGTAGGGGCCACCACCGACGCGCGACGTGTACGCCTTGTAGACGGAGATGACGTTTGTCACCTGCGTCGGACCGATGCCCGCGCCCTGGCATGCGCCGGACGCGGTCGGCGATGTCGACGTGACGTACGGGTAGGTGCCGTAGTCGATATCGAGCATCGCGGCCTGTGCGCCCTCGACGATGATTGACTTGCCGGCTTGGATAGCGTCTTGCACCATCACCTCGGCCTGTACGACGCGAGGCGCCAGCTTCTCGCCGTAGGCGGCGAACTGTTCGAGGAGTTCTGAGATATCGAGAGGCGGCTGGTTGTAGAGCGTGGTCAAGGTCGCGTTCTTTTCGGGAATCGTCAGGTTGAGCCGCTCAACAAGCGCGCGTTCGTCGAGCAGATCGGCGACCCGAATGCCGCGACGCCCGGCTTTGTCGGCATAGGCCGGACCGTTGCCGCGCAAGGTTGTGCCGATATTCTGGCTGCCGCGTTGGGCCTCTTCGAGTTGATCTTGCAGGGGGTGAAACGGCATGATGATGTTGGCACGGTCGCTAATGAAAAGACGGCTCGTATCGATGCCGCGCGCGTCGAGTTCGTCGATCTCCCGTAACAGATCGGCGGGCGGAATCGCGACCCCGGCGCCGATGACGCAGTCGCAGCCTGGTCGCAAAATCCCGGCCGGCACGAGGTGAAACTTGAAGATGTCGTCTCCGATTTGCACGGTGTGGCCGGCGTTGGTGCTACCGTTGGGGCGAATCACCATATCGGCGTTTTTGGCGATGGCGTCGGTGATTTTCCCCTTCGCTTCGTCTCCCCACTGACCGCCGATGATGATGGTGACCGCCACGCCGTACTCCCCTCAACACGCTCAACGGTCCACGGGAGTCTCGCCCGTGGACCGTCGCTAACTATAGCATTTTGGCGCGCTTTGAACGGCTGACAGAAGACGATGAGGCGGTTAGACCTTGGCCGTGCGCGACTCCCGCAGCTCCTCGAAGAGCGCTCGTTCGTGCTCGGAAAGATCGGTTGGCAGGCGGACGCTCACTTTCACGAGCAGATCGCCGCGCTCGCTCGAATTGACCGATGTCATCCCCTTGCCGCGTAGCCGGAACGTCTGCCCGTTTTGCGTTCCCTGCGGGATGCGCAGTTCGACGGGTGATTCCATCGTCGGCACCCGCACTTCGCCGCCGAGAATGGCGGTGTAGAGCGGCACGGCTGCCTCGACGCGCAGGTTGTTGCCGACCAGTTCGAAGCGTGCGTCGTGCTTGATCGACACGTTCAGATAGATATCGCCGTTCGGTCCGCCTGCGAGCCCTGGCGCCCCCTGACCGGCGACCCGAACTTTCGAGCCGGTGCGCACACCGGCCGGCACCTTCACCTCGATCGTCTTGGTGCGTCGGATCGTGCCGTCGCCGCCGCAAACCGGGCAGAAATTGTTGCCCTGGAGACCGGTTCCCTGGCACGTTTCGCAGCGCTCCTGGATCTGAATATCGAAGCGGCGAGTCGTGCCGGCATACGCTTCGTGCAGGCTGATCTCGAGCGGATATTCGTGGTCTTGACCGCGCTGCGGCTGCTGGCGCGCCCGGCGCCGCGAAGACGTGCGCCCGGTCGACGTCTTGCCGAACGTATCGCCGAAGAGCGTGTCGAAGAAATCGGAGAATCCGCCGGTCTCCTGCTCCTGCCTGCGCGAGTCACGGCCGTTGCCCCGGCTACCCGAGAACCAGTCGGAAAAATCACCCGTCGACTGATTCGCGCCGGCCGGCTCCGCCTGGCGATAGCGTTCCCAGTCCGCACCGAACTGATCGTAGCGGCTCCGCTTCTCAGGATCTTTCAGCACCTCATACGCTTCGTTGAGTTCTTTGAAGCGTTCCTCAGCCGAGGGATCGGTCTTGTTCACATCGGGGTGCAGTTGACGCGCCTTTTTACGATAAGCCGATTTAATCGCCTTTTCGTCAGCGTCTCGCTGCACTCCTAGCGTCTCGTAATAATCCTTGAATTGCATTGACCCTCGGCTCAATCAGTACGGCGATTTTCGACACCTCCATTATAGACCTTTGAGTCGAGTGATGTCAAATTCCCTACCATCAATGGCGCACGTCCGGCGCAATGGCTAGACGCCAAGATCGGTGCTGATGGCGCCGGCGCTGAGATCGGTGCCGTAGCTTGGTGTCAGGCGCAGCCGCCGCCAGATCTGCCCATACAGGTGGCTGACCATCATGTAGGCGAGAAATTGGGTGAACAGATAGCCGACGAAGCAGAGAATGATGCCGAAATACGCGACGAACCCGAGCGCATAGGCCATCGCCACGGCGATCAGAAGCGGCACGATGTTTTCGCGAGCGTCGATCAAAATCTCACGAAACTGAACGGCTGAGGAAATCGAGCCGCTCATCGACACGCGGCCCACGATGATCGGTGAGATGAACGCGACTGCGATCCAGAGAACGAAGGCGACCGCGAGCGCGCCAAAGGTGATGAGCGTGGCGATCGCTCCGGCACCCGAATCACCGGCAGCGGCAGCCGGTATGATGCCGCAGGCCGCGAAAACAATCAACGGAACCGCCCAGATGAAGACCGCGACCGCCGCGCGCAGCCCACGCATGAAATCACCGCCGAAGTCGTCCCACTCGGGCAACGGCAACTCACGGTTGTTGGCGACGTTCGTCGCGATGCGAATCCAGTAACCGACGACGATCAACGTGCCGAAGATCGGAATCAACGATAGCAGGCCGCCGATGAGCATCTTCTTGACCCAATTCGGATCCTGAAAGACGTAATTGACCGAACGACCGACATCCATCCAGTCTCCCCCTCCCCTGAATTTAACCAGGCACTCCGTCAAACCGCTGAATTGTTGCGAGTATGGTGAAAGATACTAACAGGAATTCGCGCGCACGTAAAGGGGAATTGAGTGTTCGCGGCTGATCAGTCGTTCGGTTCGCGATGC
>JAICWZ010000519.1 GCA_025966355.1 Thermomicrobiaceae bacterium | reverse complement strand
GCCGGATCGAGACGAGCCAGAGCCCGAAGACCGGCACGACCGTGAGCAGCGTGAAGAGGAGCCACCAGTGCGTCCGGCGGCAGAGCCAGGCGAGCGCCACGATGCCGATGCCCGCCAGCACGGCGTAGAGGATTTCGGCACGCACCTGCTGCGTCATGTTGTACCGATTGATGGCGAACTTGATGCCGAAGATCTGGATGGCGTCCCAGAGCGCGACCGGCGGCTGCCAGGTCGCGACATGCGTGTTCGTGAGGCCGACGACCTTGGCCGCCCAGATAGCGATCGGCACATAGGGCAGAGTCAACGCGGCGGCGGCGATGAGCCAGCTCTTCTCACGACCGCGCCACGAGCGATAGGAGAGCACCGCGTAGAGCGATTGCGCCACGAAGACGAGGACCGTCACGACGTGCGTGTAGAACATCAGGCTCGTCACGACGACGTAGGCGACCCACCAGAAACGTTCGTTCGTCTCCAGCGCCGCGACGAAGGCATAGGTCGAGGCCAGCGCCAGCAGCACGACGATTGAATACATCTTCGCTTCTTGCGAGTACCAGACGTGATAGGGCGAAATGGCGAGCAGTCCGGCCGCGATCAGTCCAACCGTCGAACCGGCCACGCGCCGCCCGAGCAGGTAGATGAGCGGGATCGCCAGCGTGCCGGCCACGGCCGATGGAAAACGGACCGCGATTTCGGAGATGCCTGCCACCCGAATCCAGAGCGCCAGCATGAGGTTGTAGAGCGGGCCGTTTTCGCCCTGTTGCACGAAGGTGTGCAGCACCTGACCGAGCGGGCGTTGGGCGCGCACGACGACATCGATCTCATCGAACCAGAGGCTTTGGCGACTGAGCGCGGTGAGTCGCAGGTAGGCGCCGATTATGATGACGGCGCTGAGGGCAGCGTAGTGGGCCAGCCAGGCGTACGAGCGAAGATCGCTGCGTACGCCGCGGGAAGCCGTCAGCGTCTTCATGCCGGTTTCTGGTAAGACGCCGTAACGACGGTATGCAGCCCGCCGCGCACATTGAAATCGCCGCTCACCGTAGCGCGGCGTGGGGCGATCGCCTGCACCAGATCGTCGAGGATCGTGTTGGTCACCTTCTCATGGAAGGCGCCCTCGTTGCGGTATGACCAGAAGTAGAGCTTGAGCGATTTCAGCTCGACGCAGCGCTGATCGGGCACGTAATTGATGGTGATGGTCGCGAAGTCGGGCTGACCGGTCATCGGGCAGACGCAGGTGAACTCGGGCGTCGAGATGTTGATCTCGTAGTCGCGCTCCGGATTGGGATTCGGGAACGTCTCGAGCGTCCGGCTCGGCTCGCTTGGCATCGGTTTCTCCCTGTTGGCTGAACGTGCTGCGATTTACCGCGCCAAGTATACGAAGAACGGCGAACCGGCCGGTTGTCGGGACAATTCCCATGCCAAGCGCGGGGACTTGCGTCTGCCCGGATTTCCGGTCATGCTGTAGAATGCGTGGGATTAGTGTGAAGGAGCGGGGTGGTTCATGCGAGGTTTCGAAAAGCACCGGCTAACGACGAATGAGCGCAAGGTCGTCATCGGCGTTGTGATCTTCATGGGCTTGCTCTTGTTGCTCTGGTGCATCCTCATCATCCAGCAGCTGCCAATTCCGAGCCAGGGCCTGCTTAACTAGAACGATATTCTCGCGCAGAGACGCAGAGACGCAGAGTCTTCTAGAAATTTTCCTCTGCGCTCTCTGCGTCTCTGCGCGAGTAAACTCGTTTCCCCTCAGCGCAGGAAGATATAGCTGCCAATCAACAACGCCTGGAACGCGACCGCCAGCCAGAAGCGCCACTGGAAGCTGCGTTTGGCCGTCTTGTGATGAAAAACCAGCATCGCGGGCAGGGCGCCAGCCGTGCCGCCCGCGAGCGCCAGCCCGATCAACACCCATTCCGGTACCCGTAGCCAGTGTCTGATCGCGCTTAACTTGTCGAATCCGAAGGCGATGAAGGCCGTCATGCTGGTTGCGATCACCCAACCGACAAGCGGTTGTGAAACGGATCGCGACCTGACGAGCAGCACGAAGAGCACAATTGCAAGCCCCCCGAAGCCGATCCCATACCGTCGTTCCGCTCTGGCGAAGCGGGTC
>JAICWZ010000089.1 GCA_025966355.1 Thermomicrobiaceae bacterium | reverse complement strand
CCAACGAGCGCGACGCCACGCTCCGCCAGCGCCTGCCCCGCTTCGCCGGTCAAGAATGGGTTTGGGCCGAGATATTCCGGCGCTCCCCAGAGCCGATCCCAGCCGGTGCAAAGCAACAGAGCGGCACCGGCCAACTCTAGTCCCTCGAACAGTTCTGCCCCGAAGCCACGCTCGCCCTGCTCAACGCGTGCACGAACATCGACCATCAGCCCCGGCAGGTTCGCGGTAGCCGCCAGCGGCAGGCTCGATGTATCAGCGCCGGTGGCATGCCGGTGAAACGGCGTATCGAGATAGGTGCCGCTGTTCCCCGCGAACGCGTAACGGTGAATCACGAACGTCGTATCGCCGGCATAGTGCGAACGCGATTCCTCCCGGCTCACCAGCAGACTGAGCTCCGGCGCTGGTAGCCCCGGAAACATCGGAATTTCCGCATCGAGCGGATGGCTCAAATCAATCAGCACAATCAACCTCCTGACGAATTATCTCTCGCAGAGGCGCAGAGGCGCAGAGACGCAGAGATTTTCAAATATAGAATATCTCTGCGCCCTCCGCGCCTCTGCGAGAGAAACCCGTCCTCCCCCTTGACCATCACGTTACGTCATCGTTTAGCCTTCGTTGATGACAGGAAGGAGGCGGACGATGCGCGTCGGAGAGCTGGCCAATCGAACCGGACTCACGGTGCGGACGCTACGTTACTACGACGAGATCGGCCTTCTGTCACCGCCACGCTTACCGGGTTCGGACTACCGGCAGTATGGCGAGTCCGAGATCCGTCGCTTGCAGCAGATCGCCTCACTGCGGCAACTCGGCTTCTCGCTCGACGAAATCCGCGAGATCCTGACCCGGCCAGAGACGTCGGTCCGGCAGGTGATCGAGATGCATCTGACGCGGCTCAACGAGCAGATCACGCTGATGGAGCAGTTGCGCTGGCGACTATCGGCGATCGATCGCGGCCTGAAGGGGAACGGCTCGGTCACGGCCGAGGAGTTCTTGAACACACTGGAGGTTATGAATCGCATGGAGAAGTATTACACTCCGGAACAGCTGGCGACGCTCAAGGCGCGCGCCGAGGAGATTGGCGACGAGCATATCCGTGAGGTCGAAGCCGAATGGCCCGTACTGATCGCGCAGGTACAGGCCGAGTACGACGCCGGAACCGACCCGGCCGACCCGAAGGTGCAGGCGCTCGCCCAGCGCTGGATGGAGTTGGTGCGCGAGTTCACCGGTGGTGATCCCGGCATCACCAACTCGGTCAATCGAATGTGGCAGGAGGAAACCGACATTCAGGGCACCGAAACCGCCCCGGTGCGCGCGCTGATGGACTATGTCGGCCAGGCGATCAAGGCGGGGCAGACGAACGGATAACCTGCACGACCCGCTCGCGGACGTCCCGGCAGAGACGCAGAGATACACGATACGATCTCTGCGCCTCTGCGCGAGGGTCGTCGCTTAGTTCACGGCGTCGACCGCGATGGCAGTGATGACGGCGTTATTCGATGTGGTCCCGATCGGGCCGCTGCACGTCAAGGAAATCGACTGACCTTCGGTGATCGTCACCACGTCGGGAACCGTGACCGACAAATCGTCCGACGTCACACCAGCGATCCCTTGCACCACCACTCCCTGCCGACTGTTCGCGCCGCCCGGACTGAGTTCGCAGGAGATCTCCCCGCCCGGCACCGGGAACTGGAAGTCGGTCGTCACCGGCAGAGACGCGTTTTCGGTCGCGGTTACGGCATAGTTACCGGCCGGCAAGCTCGTGAGCTCCGCCACGGTCACCTGCGCCCCGACGGGAACCGGTTCCGCCACATACGCCGTGGAACTGGTGCGAACAACGTACGCATGCGAAAGGCCGCTTGCGCCAGCCGCACCACTCGGGCCAGCCGGTCCGCTCGGGCCGCTCGCGCCGGTCGCCCCGGATGGGCCGCTCGGTCCAGTTACTCCGGTTGGCCCCTCGGCGCCCCAGCTGATGAGTTGACCGGTCGGTCCACATCGTCTTGGCGGTGTCGTTCCAACATTGGAGAGCAGACCACCCACTTGCAGACAGCCATAATAGGTCGTCGGTTGTGCGCTTCCCAACGCACCGAAGACCGAGCCAGCGCCGAACACCAGGGCGATGACGCCGGCCACACCGACAACGCGCAGAAGATACGTCAATCTTCTGCGACCACGCAGAACTTCCCCAAACATAAGCTCCCCCTATACCCGGAAAACAGACAATGTAACGCAGATTTTGGCAAATCAGCCTGAGGTCGTCAATCTCCGCGTCCCCAACTTTATGTCATCTTGAGCCGTGGCGGAGGATCTCCTCTTCGTGGCCCTGTTGCTTCGTTGCAAGGTAAGCACGGAGGAGACCTTCGCGGCGGCTCAGAATGACCAGGGGATTTGCCTCTACGTGAGGGGTTCTCCGGTAAACTTGTGGCGGGAGGTTGTCGATGCACGTTCCCACCGGAAGCCGTCTCAGTCGCCTGAAGTGGCTTGCCGTGCTGGCGCCGGTCGCGTTTCTCGGACTGCTCGAGGCGCTGCGTCGCCTCATCGTGACCGGCTTCTGGGGCTCCTGGCCAGGCTATCTCATCCTTGGCGCCATCGTGCTGCTCGCCACGCTCGTCTTCGCCGAGACGATCTTCCGCGTCATCGAGCGCATGCAAGCGAGCCTGGCGCAGCAAAATCGCGAACTGCTGGCGCTGCACGAGGCCGGACTCGCGATTACCGGCGAACTCAATCTGGAAACGGTCCTGCAAACGGTCGTCGATGAGGCGCGCGATCTGGCCGGCGCCCGGTATGGCGCACTGACGCTGCTTGGCGACGGCGACAAGGTCGAGGCATTTCTCACCTCGGGCATCGATCGCGATCTGCTCGAGCGGCTCGGTCCTGCCCCCGAAAATCACGGCCTGCTCGGCGTGGTACTGCGCGAGGGCCGTGTACTGCGCATCGGTGATCTGACGCAGGACCGGCGCTCAACCGGCTTTCCGACCGCCCACCCGCCGATGCATTCGCTCCTCGCCGTACCGATCCGCTCGCACGGCCGCATCCTCGGCAGCCTCTATCTGACCGAGAAGGCGAACGCCAACGAATTCGACGCCAGCGACGAAGACCGGCTCGACCGCTTCGCCACGCAGGCCGCGGTGGCTATCGAAAGCGCCCGGCTGCATCGCCGCGTGCAGGTGCTGGCTGTGACCGAAGAACGCGAGCGGATCGCGCGGGAGATGCACGACAGCCTGGCTCAGGTGCTTGGTTATGTCAACACAAAGGCGCAAGCGGCGCAGGCGCTGCTGGAGGGCGGACAGAGCGATCGCGCCGCCGCGCAGATCGGCCAGCTCGCCCAGGCCGCCCGCGACGCCTACGCCGACGTGCGCGAGAACATTCTTGGCCTGCGCACCTCGATCGGGCCGGAGCGGACCCTCATCGATACCCTGGGTGACTACCTGCCACGCTGGCAGGATCAGAATGGCATTGCCGTCGAACTTGATACCGGTTCCCTGGTACCCGGCACGCTCGGCCTCTCGCCCATGACCGAGATTCAACTGCTCCGCATTCTGCAGGAAGCGCTCGCCAATGTGCGCAAGCATGCCGAGGCAACCAGCGTGCGCATCACGCTGCGTGCCGAGGATCACACGATCCGCGCCACGATCGCCGATAACGGTCGCGGTTTCGACCCCGAGACGATCGGTCGTTCCGAGTTTCCGCGCTTCGGACTCGCCACGATGCGCGAACGCGCCGAAGCGGTTGGCGGCGCGCTGGAGATCGACGCTGCTCCCGGACAGGGGACCGAGGTGCGCGTGCAGGTGCCACGCGTCCGCGAGCCGGCCAACCAGCCGTTGGGTGCGCGTGCACGTGCGAAAGGAGACTGACCGATGCGCGTCGTGATTGCCGACGACCACGCGCTCTTCCGCGACGGGTTACGTAGCCTGCTGGAGGCGCGCGAGATCGATGTCGTCGGCGAAGCGCGCAACGGCCGCGAAGCGGTCGCCGAGGCGCGCGCCCAGCTCCCCGATATCGTGCTGATGGACCTCACCATGCCGGAGATGGGCGGGCTGGAAGCAACGCGCCTCATTAGCGCCGAGCTGCCCGACGTCAATGTCGTCGTACTGACCGCCTCTGAAGAGGACGCCGATCTCTTCGAAGCGATCAAATCGGGCGCCGAGGGCTTTTTGCCGAAGAATCTCGAAGCAGGGACGCTCTTCGCGCTGCTCGAGGGCGTCATGCAGGGGCAACCGGCGCTGACGCCCGGACTGGCGCGTAAACTCCTCCACGAATTCGCCCAACCAGCCACCAAACCGACCGAACGTCCAGTGGAGGGCCTGACCGACCGCGAGCGCGAGGTGCTGGAACTGCTGGTGCAGGGCGTCACCTCGAACCGCGAACTGGCCGACCGGCTCTACGTCAGTGAGAACACGATCAAGTACCACCTGCGCAACATCCTGAACAAGCTCCACCTGCAGAACCGCGCCCAGGTCATCGCCTACGCCGTCCGCCACGGTCTGATCGAACCACCCTCGTCGACATGATCGTTCGTAGGGGTTTGATTGATCAAACCCGGCCGATGTGCGCATGCACGAGGCGTGCCTCCCGCGAAGCTATCGTGCACGGCAGCGTGGGTGCCGGGGAACGTGGGAGGACGGACGCCGCCTGAACGGCGCGCCGGGCGTCATCAATGACGCACCCTACGCTGATTCGATTCGATCATCCTTCAGCAGCAACCGGATCAGCGTCTCCCCGAGCCAGGACTCGATCTTGTCGTAGGACCAGCCCTCGACGAGCGACAGCTGCGCCCAGATCTCGGGTAATGCCAGCGTCGTGATGATGGCGCCTGCCTCTTCGGCGCTCAGGCCAGGGCGTAATGCCTCCATCTCGGCCAGGCGGCGCGCGACGGCGTATTCGCCTTCGCGGTGATAGCGGCGGCCCGCCTCGACCGTGGGGAGCAGTTCGGGCTCCGCGGCGGCCGCCGAGATGAGGGCACGCATGATATCGCCGTTGCGCTCATTCAGTACGCGCACCAGATGCGCGTTGGCGCGGATCAGGTCGGGGCCGTTCGTGGTCGCGCGTTGCAGCCGGTCGTTCTCGGGAATATCGGCTTGCTCATTGGTGAATTCGACGAGCGAACGGGCGATCGTCGCCTTCGAACCAATACTGCTGTAGAGCGTCGGTATCGAGACACCGGCCAGCTCGGCGATATCGCTCA
Organism: Thermomicrobiaceae bacterium; assembly: GCA_025966355.1. Lineage (GTDB taxonomy): Bacteria > Chloroflexota > Chloroflexia > Thermomicrobiales > Thermomicrobiaceae > CALAGB01. The sequence continues at coordinate 2,165 of JAICWZ010000089.1, read as the reverse complement.
GCGCGGTCGCCGCGTAGCCGCGCTCGGCGAAGAGTTGTCGCGCGGCCCCCAGGATCGCGCGGCGCGTCTCCTCCGCCTGCTGGCGCCGGCGCGGCGATTGATAGGGTCGTGACTCAGACATGCGTCATCATCGCAGGCTCCCGGCGGCATCTTCCGCTGTGAGGGCTTGACAAACTCCGCTCCTCATTCTACTCTTATTCATTAGATAGAGATTCAATATATTCCGGCTCGACCGGAGAAGGGATATCCCCATGGCCAGCATCGCAGGACAGGGCGTGGCACGGGACGCGGCCACTCGTACGGTTGCGCGGGATGTCGGCTTCCCGGGTCGAACCGTCACCGGGCTCTGCATGATCGTTGCACCGCTTCTCGCCATTCTCGGGGCGCTCCTTCCGATTGGCATCTATCACGCCAAAGGTGCCGACTTCGTCGCGGGCATGGCCGCGCACCATTCGCGCACAGGTTTCGCCTTCAACTTTGCCGTGGCCGGCATGATCCTGTTGATCTTCGCGGTCGCCGGCGTGGCGCAGGCGATCGCGCAGGTTCGGCCCCGGCTCGGGCAGGCCGGCGGCGTGATCGCGATCATCGGCATCTGCGGCCCGCTCTTCTTCAATGGTGTCTATTTCGGCGGCTATCAACTGACCGATCCCTCCACGCGGTCGATCGCCGGCAAGATGATGGACCAGGCGCAGATCATCCCGTCGAATATCATCAATATCTCCGGCCCGGCGCTCGTCATCGGCTTCATCCTGCTCGGTATCGGTGCGGCGAAAGCGGGTGTGCTCCCCCGCTGGCAAGCCTGGGCGCTGGGGCTCACCTGCATCGTACCGGTCGGCTTCATCTCCGGCTTCATCGTCATCGCCGCCATCGGCTTCGTATGCGCCGCGCTCGCGCTGCTACCGCTCGGCCTCCGGCTGCTGCGCGGTCAGGACGTCGCGGTAGCAGCTTCCGCATAGCCTACTGATCGACGGCGCGCGGTCAAGAGTCCCAGCGCGCGCCGTCGATCCCACCCCCGCGGGTAGGCTTGAGACTACCCCGTTCCTCGTGCCGAGACTACCCGACGAACCGTGGGGAGAAACCCGGCCAACCCCTATCCTCACTCCAGTTGCAGCGAAGCCAATGTGGTGCGGCGGCAACGAGGATGATGGAGATTGGGGAATTCTGATGAACCAAACAACGATGCGGCTCCGACGCTTCCCGGCTCTGCTGGTGTCGATATTGGCGATCGTCGTGCTCGTGGTGAGCACGGCCTGCGGAACGATCGATGGCAGCGATGCCGCGGCGTCGAACGACAACGATCACGCCGGAATGAACATGAATATGAACATGGGCGCAAGCGCGACCGTCGCCGCCGCTCCGGCGAACCTGACCTCGCTGCCGCAGCCCGCGGTCGCGCCACCGGTCGGCAATCGTGGTCCGCAGCTCGTCAAGTATGAAATGACGGCCGAGCAGGTGACCGGCAAGCTTGATGACGGCGTGGCTTTCACCTACTGGACGTTCGACGGCACGGTGCCCGGTCCGATGCTGCGGGTGCGCGAAGGCGATACGGTGCAGATCACGCTGCACAACGCGCCGAGCGACATCGTGGCGCATAGCATCGACCTGCACGCGGTGAGCGGACCGGGCGGCGGCGCGACGGTTTCGCAGGTTTCGCCCGGCCATACGGCGGTCTTCCAGTTCCTGGCGGAGACGCCCGGCACGTACGTCTACCACTGCGCCACACCGCCGGCCGCGATGCACATCGCCATGGGGATGTTCGGACTGATCGTGGTGGAACCCGCTGGTGGGTTGCCGGCCGTCGATCATGAGTACTACGTGATGCAGAGCGAGTTCTATCTCGACGGTGAGCAGGGCGAGCCGGGCCTGCACCAGATGGACGACGACAAGATGCTCGACGAGGAGCCGACGTACGTGGTCTTCAACGGTGCGGTTGGTGCGCTGACTGGCGAGAATATGCTGCAAGCCAAGACGGGCGAGACGGTGCGCATCTTCTTCGGTGATGCCGGTCCGAACCTGACCTCGAGCTTCCACGTGATCGGCCAGGTCATGAAGAGCGTCGCGGTCGAAGGCGGCTCGCTGATCAATCACAACGTGCAGACGACGACGGTGCCGGCCGGCGGCGCGACGATGATCGAGCTGCAGCCCGACGTGCCCGGCAACTACAT
>JAICWZ010000552.1 GCA_025966355.1 Thermomicrobiaceae bacterium | reverse complement strand
GCGCTGATTCAGCCTTTGCTGAAAGAGCAGACACGATGAGCGATCAGACACAACTGCCGCAAGATCAGGTCGAAGCCTATCTGGCCAGGCTGCACAAGGCTCTCGCCGGCCTACCGCCCGACGACGTCGAGGAGGTCGTCCGGGAAATCCGCGGTCACATCGCCGAGCGTGCCGCCTATGCCGATTCAGGGGAGAACAGGATGCCGATCGAGCAGATCCTTCGCGAGCTGGGTACCCCGGAGCACATCGGATCGCTCTATCGGACCGATGCCCTGGTGGCGCATGCGAGAGCCAGCTTCTCCCCCGCGCTGATCATCCGTACGACGATCCGATGGGCAACCGGGACGGTTGTCGGGTTCGTGGCATTCCTGGTCGGATTTGCCGGTTATGTCACGGGACTGGCTTTCATTGCCTGTGCCATCATGAAGCCATTCATGCCCGACCAGATCGGCCTTTGGATCGGCCCACACGGGTTTGTGTTGGGGATCACGAGGCCTTCACCGCATAACGTGGAGTTGCTCGGGTGGTGGCTCATTCCGACGGGTTTCGCCATGGGCGCATCGTTTTTCCTCGGGACGACGGCATTCCTGCGCTGGATGCTCCGGTTCGCTCCGAGAACGCCGCGGCGAGTCGCTTCGGTGGCCTGACCGCAGCGCTCTGGCCAAAGGTCGGCGACGAACAAAGAGTGGCTGGGGGTGCGGCCTTGTCCGATGATATCGGCTTGAGCAACGCCGATCCCATGCCGTCCCCCAGGCGCACTCTTCGCGTCCGCAAAGCCGCGGACTCGAACACCGCCGAAATGGCGTTGCGCCCCAGCTACCCCGTCGTCATAGGGATGGTGCTGGTGGTACTCAGCTTCGCGCTGACGCTCGGCTATTCCCATTTCCTGTTGCAACCGATCGACGAACGGGCGCTGGCGATCACGGGGAATGCGTTGCCCAGCCTGCAGCATCTGGCGAACATGCGCGTGGAACTGGCCCATCTCGACAAGAGCGTGCGCGATCTCGCCGCGACGGGCGGCTCAGCTGCCAACACCAATGCGGCGGCAATCGATGCGACGCTGGAGCGCGTTCAATCCGAGTTCCATCTGTACCGCCCCTTGGCCGTTTCGTCTGCCGAGGCGCAGTGGGTCCCGGTCGTCGATCAGCGTTTGGCGCGGCTCAGGCTTGCGACCGACCGTGTCATGAACGGTGGCGCGGGTGGCCTGACGGGTGACACGTTGCAGGAGGCGTTCGAGCCTGCCCTCGAGCAGACCGATGCTGCGGCCGGCGCGCTGCAGAGGCTGAATGAGACCGAGGCGGACGCGTATGCCACTCGAATTCTGCAGACTCGCCAGCAGGCGACCCTCATCGCGATGCTGCTGGGAGGCGCAAGCCTGGCGATTGCCTTCGTGGCCACATTCCTGGTGCTTCGCGTGCTGCGCACGCGGGCGCAGATCGCCCAGCGCTACGTGAGCATGCAAAGCGAGCGGAATGCCGAGCTCGAGGCGTTTGCCGGCCGCGTTGCGCATGATTTGCGGGATCCGCTGGGCGCCATCGCCCTGCAGATGTTGGCGGTGATGCACCGGCACGATCCCGAGCCCGAGCTGACCCGCCACTTCAAGGCCATCGAACGGCAGCTCGAGCGCACGAATCAAATCATCGAGGCCCTGCTCGAGTTCGCACGGGCCGGCGCGACCCCGGAGACGGGAGCGCGGGCAAACCTCACTGACGTCCTGAACGCCGTGATCGCGGGGATACGGCCGCGGCTCGAGACGATTCAGGTCGAGCTGACGATTGCGCCGGTGCCGCCCGTCGAGCTGGCGTGCACGCCCGGAGCGCTCAGCTCCGTACTATCGAATCTCGTCGGCAACGCCGCCAAGTTCGTCGTCGAGGGC
>JAICWZ010000575.1 GCA_025966355.1 Thermomicrobiaceae bacterium | reverse complement strand
GGGCGAAGGACGGCGCGGTCGTCGCGACGGACCTTATGGAAGCGTTTGCCGGGACTGAAAAGCGTTGGGCCGGCTGTGGTGCTTAGGATGAGCGGCGATGCCCGGCCGTCGTCAAACGGTGCGCCGATTTCGCGGGTGACATGGTGCGAGGCAACGAGATAGAACTCAACCGTCGATACAGGCGCAACATGAGTAAAACAAAAACCGCCAGCGGTTGCCGGCGGTCGCTTTGAGTGGGCGATACTAGACTCGAACTAGTGACCTCCACGATGTCAACGTGGCGCTCTAACCAACTGAGCTAATCGCCCCAGTGTTGTCGAGCGGAGTATAGCATAGCCCGATTTGCGGCGGCAATCGCCGCTCTGTTGGGCTTTACACGGTCAATGGCCGAGCAGCGCGACTGAGTTATCGCGCGAATGCCAGCCGAGATCCCAGCGATCGAAGCGAGTGATCAGCCGTTGTGCCATCGCGCAGAGCGGCTTCATATTTTCATGGCGCACTTTCCAGCGACCATTGACCTGATTGACGACCAACTGGCTATCGGTGCGCACACGAATAGAGGTTTGTCCTGGATCCCAGCCGTTGTTGGCGGCCAACGCGAGCGCCGCCTTCAACCCCTCGATCAGCGTCTGATACTCGGCCTGGTTATTGGTGATATTCGAACCGAAGCGCATCTGCTGATGCGTGTCGTAGCCGGTCCGATCGACCAGCACGAAGCTGCCGTAGCCGTCACCCGGATTACCGAGCGAACCACCATCAAAGATCAATTCCATGTCGAAAAAGTCGGGATCCTGCGCCATCGCTTCTTGCCTTTCGTGTTGATCATTCCGGTCGTGCGAACGGCACGCCGGACAGACGGAACGGGCGCCGGTCAAGCGGCGCCCGTCTGTGCTCGCGTTGGTCCTAGACAGCTGCTTGCTGCGCTTCGGCCCTCGCCTTGGCACCGGCAATCACCACATCGGTCAGATGTGCCGGTACCGGCTGGTAGTGGCTGAACTCGGTCGTGAACGAACCACGACCCTGTGTGATCGAGCGCAGATCGGTCGCGTAACGCTGGATTTCAGCGGCAGGGGCAATCGAATCGATCGTCGTCGTGCCGTTGTCATGCGGCTCCATCCCCTGGACGTGGGCGCGTTTGCCGTTCAGGTCGCTCATAACGTCGCCCACATACGCTTCCGGAACGGTGACCCGCATGTGCATCATCGGCTCCAAAATGATCGGCTTGGCGGCTAGCGCGCCCTTCTTGAACGCCTGAGCGCCGGCGATCTTGAACGCCATTTCCGACGAATCGACCGCGTGATATGAACCGTCGGTCAAGGTTACGCGAAGTTTGCTGACCGGGAAGCCGGCCAGAATGCCCTCATCGAGCGCCTCACGCACGCCCTTTTCAACCGCCGGGAAGTAGCCCTTCGGTACCACGCCTCCGACAACTTTCTCGGCGAACTCGAAATCTCCGTCCTCCATCGGTTCGAGGTCGAGGAAGACGTGCCCGTACTGCCCGTGACCACCGGTCTGCTTCTTGTGCTTGTATTCGACGCCCTTGACGGCCACCGAGATCGTCTCTCGGTAGGGCACCGTCGGCAGCTCGGTTTCGACATTGACGCCGAATTTGCGCGCCATGCGTTCGAGGCCGATCTGCACGTGCGATTCGCCAAGTCCGGAGACGAGCGTCTCGCCGGTCTCGTCATCGCGCCGGATGTGCAACGTCGGATCTTCTTCGAGCAGGCGCTGGAT
>JAICWZ010000165.1 GCA_025966355.1 Thermomicrobiaceae bacterium | reverse complement strand
CGCTCTTTGCCTTCTTCATGCGCGTGAATGCTGACCAGCGTCAGATCATCGACCTGCGTGGCGGTGGTCACCGAGCGCGTGTTCCCTTCGAGGTCGTTCTTCTTCGCCTCGGAGCGAATGCCGAACTCGTCGCCGGTAATAAATGAGAGACCGGCGAATGGAAATTCGCCCTCGCGCTTCGGCGGCTCGGTGAATCCCATCCAGTAGCCGAACTGACGCCGGGCCTCAACGCCCGTCTTCTCGGCGATGCGCTGAATGGCGTCCATATGCTCCTGATCGACGACGAAGAGCGTGTCGTAGCGCTGCGGATTGAGACCGGGCCGCCCGGGCGTATCGTCGCGCCGCGCGCCGGCCTGCTGTCCCTTGCCGAACGAGGAAGCGCAACCAACGAGGCCAACGCGACCGGCCGGCGTCTCTAGAAAGACCGGCATGCGTGCCTCGCTTAGCGTCCGTCCGGCTCCGGCACAGACGAAGTCGATGGCGCGCAGTTCTTCGAGCGTCCGGAGGCAGCCTTCGATGCCGTAGTTGAGCGTGTGATTGTTGGCGAAGGCGGTCAGGTTGAAGCCGAGCCGCTGCAGATCCCGCGCGACGCCGGGATGCGCCGAGAGATTCATACCGCCGCTCTCAACGACCGGCGTGCCCTCGTACTCGCTCAGCACCATCTCCATGTTGGTGAAGGCGACATCGGCCGACTGAATCAGATCAACGAGGCCGGTAAAGGCCGCGTCGGTATAGGCCGGCATGCGGCGCGTGATAAGCGAGTCACCGGTCGCGGTGACGACGAAACGTTTCGCCATTGAACGTTTCCTTTCGATGTGAATTCGGAGGAATCCCTGCCTTCCGGCGACTGGACGCGCCCGTTAATCCCTTCCCCGTGGATCGAGGGCGTCGCGGAGTCCATCACCGATCAGATTGAAGGCCAATACCGTGAGGCTGATCATGACGCCGGGGGCGATCGCAATGTGGGGGTAGGACTGGATGTAGGCGCGCGACGAGGCGAGCATGGTGCCCCAGTCAGGCGTCGGCGGCTGTACGCCGAGGCCGAGGAACGAGAGCGCAGCTTCGAGAATGATGATGCTCCCAACCGCCAGTGTCGAAAGGACGATGATCGGTCCGGCGATATTCGGCACGATGTGCCGCACGATGATGCGCAGGTGATTGGCGCCGACGGCTCGCGCCGCCAAGACGTAATCACGTTCGCGCAGGCTCAGCACATCGCCGCGTGCAACACGGGCATAGGACGCCCAGACGGTCGCACCGATCACGACGATCGTCGTCTTGAGGCTTGGCCCCACAACGGCAACCAGCGCGATGAGGAGCGCGATTGTCGGGAACGCCATGATCGTATCAACCAGGCGCGACAGTACCGAATCGACCCAGCCACCAAAGTAGCCGGCCGTCGCGCCGACCAGCACGCCGATCGTGACCGCCATCGCCGTCGCCAGCAACGCGACGATCAAGGCGACACGCGTGCCGTAGACGATACGGCTCAATACATCGCGCCCGATCTCGTCATAGCCAAGCGGATGCGACCAGGAGGGCGGCGCACCGAGCAGATCTGGCGTCGCAAGCGTCGGATCATATGGCGCGAACGGCCCAGGGATGATGGCGAGCACCGCCAGAATGCCGAGGAAAACAAGCCCGACGATGGCCGGTTTATAGCGCTTAAATCGCCCCCAGCCGCGCGACCAGCCGGAACGGTGCGCGCGCTCGCTTTCGAGCAATGTGCTAGGGGTCACTACAGCGGTCTCTTTGGTTTTTTTGCGATCGATCAGATTCATCGACGTCCGTCCTTCGCTAAGTGAGCCGGATGCGCGGATCGATATAGGCGTAAACGAGGTCCGTAGCGAGGTTCGCCAGGACAACGAGGACGGAAAGGACGAAGACGACCGCTTGCACCACCTGATAATCAAGATGATAGACCGAGTTGACGAAGAGCTGGCCAATCCCCGGAACGGCGAAGACCGTCTCGATAATGATCGTGCCGCTCAGCAAGAACGCGATCCGGTAGCCAATAACGGTAATCACCGGCAGCAGCGAATTCCGCACGACATGACGTGACAGGACGTGCGTCTCAGCCACGCCTTTGGCGCGGGCGGTTCGCACATAGTCCTGCCCGAGCGTTTCGATCGTCGTGCTGCGCATCAACCGGGTGATAATCGCCATCTGCTCCAGCGAAAGCACCAGAACCGGCGCGATGTAGCCCTTCCAGGAATCAACCCCGTAGGGCGGTATCCAGCCGAGCTTGGCCGCGAATATGATGATTGCCATGAGCGCGATCCAGAAGCTCGGTACGGAAACACCGAGCGTCGCGCCCACGTTGCTAAGGTAGTCAAAAATGGAATATTGCTTGATGCCGGCGAAAATACCAGCCGGTATGGAGATGCCGATCGCTAGAATCAGCGCCATAGCGTTCAACTTGAACGTGACTGGAGCGGCGCGCCAGATGATCGTGCGGACCGGCGTGCCGACCTGAATGACCGACTCTCCGAAATTTCCCTCGGCCATGTGGCCGAGCCAGGTGAAATATTGCTCGTAAAGTGGTCGATCAAGCCCCCAGTAGTGACGAACCTGCTGGATCTGTTCGGGGGTGAGTTGCGTTCGTCCAGTTTCACCTATGAGGATTAAGACGGGGTCGCCCGGTGTGAGATGGAGAATCCCAAACGTTGCGATACTGATCAAGAAAACGACGATAAAGCCCTGAAGCAACCGCCGAATGACATAGCGCAGCATACTGCCGAGGTTGTCCTCTCTAAGTCGTCACGACCAGCACGATGAGCATCGTGCCGGTCGCAACGTTCGCTGTGCGTCAGGAAGCGGCTAGGCGAACCACCACTGGTAGGCCTTGTTGTAAAGCTGGCCGCTGTTAAGCGCCGACTTCGGCAGTCCCTGCGTGCGCTTGGAGAAGTGATTGAACCAGTTCCAGTACATCATGTAGATAAACGGAACATCGTCCGCCACGATCTTCTGGATCTGATTGTAGATCGGCTTCCGCTTGTCGATATCCGGCTCGGCCAGCCCTTGATCGAGCAGCTGGTCCATCTGCGGGTTCGAGTATGAACTGAAGTTACTGCCCGCGCCGGTCTTGAGCGTATCCGAGGCATCCGGCTCACCGTTCGAGCCGCCGTAGGTCCAGTTGAAGAGCGAAGCATCCAGTTTGCCGAGCGGCAGATTTTGAATAATCTGCGTGGCCGGCTGCTCCTGGATCTTCATCTCAATGCCGACGGCCTTCAGATACTGCTGCACGAGCTCGGCTTCCGGTTTACGCGCCTGGTCACCGCTGATCACCGCACAAGTGAAGGAGAAGCGCTGGCCACCCTTGGCACGAATGCCATCGGATCCGGCAACCCAGCCGGCCGAATCGAGCATCGTCTTCGCTTTATCGACATCGTAGTCGTACATCGTGACATCTTTGTTGTACCAGGCGGCCAGATTTGGCGCGAGGTTGGCGGTGGCCACCACCGCGGCACCGTGGAAGACGGTGTCGATCACCTTCTGACGATCGATGGCGTGCATCATCGCCTGACGACATTCCTTCTGGGCGAAGAACGGCAGTTTGTCGTTGATCGGGAAATGATTGACGGCGGTGCTGACCGAGACGAACGAGGTGAATTTGGCGGTGTCCTTGGTCAACTCCAGGTCGTCCTGCGCCAGCAGCGTCCAGACCGAGGAATCGGCCTGTCCGGTTTCCAGCGCGATCTTGCGCACCGACGGCTCGGCCACGAGTTTCTCAGTGATGGTGTCCAGGTGGGGTGCGCCCCGGAAGTGATCGTCAAAGCGTTCGACGGTCGTATGATCGGCCGAACTGAATTCCTTGAGCTTGAACGGTCCGGTACCGATCGGCTTGGTGCGATACGTCTTTTCGCCCACCTGTTGGTGATACTTCGCCGGCACGATGAAGACGGTTGAACCGAGCGCGGCAAAGGCAGCGTTCGGCGCCTTCATCTTGACGACGACCGTCGTCGGGTCAGACGCATCGACCGTGTCCATGTTGGCGAAGTAACTCGCGATGACCGAGCCATTGCTGGCGTCGGCGTAGAAGGTGTAGGTGTACTTGACGTCATCCGCCGAGAAGATGGTGCCGTCGTGGAACTTGACGTTCTCAACGAGCTTGTAGGTGTAGCTCAGCCCATCGGCCGCCGCTTCGAACGTTTTGGCGAGCGTCGGCTGGAGCACGAAGTTCTCGTCCTGCTCGAGCAGCGCGTTGTGAATCTGGGTGATCATGTCCCACTGGTCGCTCGGACCGACATCGTTCGGGCTGAGTCCTGCAAGTTCCTGATGGCCGACCCAGACCATGTCGCCACCCTTTTTCGGCGTCCCGCCGCCGGTCGAGGCGGTTGTCGGCGTGGCCGCGTTCTGATTGACCGACACAGTTGGGACGACCTCTGGCGTGGCCGGCGTCGTCGCGGCCGCCGTCGAACCACCGCTCGACGAGGCACTCGTCGACGCCGACGTGCTCTTGTCGTTGCTGCCACCGCAGGCGGTCAACAGCGCTCCAACGACCGGAATAGAGAGAAAGAATGCCGAACGTTTCATAAACTGGCGTCGCGTGCTGACCTGGTCGTGCATCGCTTCGCTCGCACGACCCAAGAATCGATCCATCCTCGTCCTCCTCCAGAACAAACACCCACACGCAACCGCGGACATCGTTCCACGGTCTTTATCCCGAATTGCTCTCGCCAATAATGAGCCGCGGGCGATGCGTTGTCAACTCAACTTAACGCGCAGTTTCGATATGGCCAACCGAGACGCGGAGGCGACCCTACAGCCGCCCCAACGATTTCCGCCAAATGGCAAGCCAGCCGGTCGGTCCATGCCGCACGCCTGCCATCTCTGGTACGGTTTAAGCACGTACGTTCGTTGATGAGAGGCGTTCCCGCACTGCGATCGCACCATGACGGTACCCGATACACGCTCTCGGACGTTCTATCCATCAACAGAACCGCGAGATGACGAAGACACGAAAGGACGCGAGCATGTCGCACCGGCAACCAGGAACCAGGCTGCTTCATCGGCATCTCCGCGTCCTGAGGACTGGTGTCGTGGCGCTCGTCGCGATGTTCCTGCTCGCCATCCCCCTCGGCGCCTGCACCATGAGCCCGTCGCTCGGTACGTCGACCGCGACCAGCGCCAGCGTCGAGAACAGCACGACCGCAACCTCGACCACCGGTGGCGCCACATCGGCCAGTCCGACCGCCACGCTGCCACCGGCCGG
>JAICWZ010000533.1 GCA_025966355.1 Thermomicrobiaceae bacterium | reverse complement strand
TTCGTGGTGAGGCGTTGGCGAGCGTGGCCGCCGTCGCCGATCTGCGCATCCTGACGCGCAGCGCCGCTGAACGTGCCGGTTGGGATCTCCGCTCCGAGTTCGGCAAACGCGCCCATCCGACGCCCGTAGCAGCGGCGCACGGCACCACGATCACCGCCCGCGATCTCTTTGCCAACGTCCCAGCCCGGCGCAAATTCCTGCGGCAGGATGGCACCGAGTCGGGCTACATTCAACGCGTCATCAATGCCTACGCGCTCGCCTTCCCCGAGATTCGCTTCGAACTGAATATCGACGGCAAGCCGACGCTGGTGACCGACGGCTCCGGCGATCTCGCGAGCGCTGCCGTCGGTGTCTTCGGTGCCGACATTGCCGCGCAGATGGTGCCGCTCGAACCGCCACCATTCGACGACCACGCCGACGCCGGGATCGTCGTCAGCGGCTTGATCGGACTGCCAACCGTCACGAGGGGCAATCGCCAGCAGTTGATCCTGCTGGTCAATCGACGTTGGATCGAAAACCGTTCGCTCGCCTTCGCCCTTGAACAGAGCTACCACACCCTGATCATGGTCGGTCGCTATCCGATCGCCGTCATCAATATCAACGTTCCGCCCGATCGCGTCGATGTCAACGTCCATCCAACCAAGCGCGAGGTCCGCTTCACGGACGAGCGGCTCGTCTTCGCGACGCTGCAACGCGCCGCGCGTGGCACTCTGATGCAGCACACTCCCGCCCAGTCGATTCCGATGATGATCGAGTCGCCGCTCTCGGCGGACACCGTCCAACGACGAATGGCGCTCGCCAATCCGGAGCGCATCCAGGCAACACAGCCCCTTTCCCCGCGACCGTCGGATCAACCAACACCGGTTGACGGTCCCGTGCGTACGCCGATTTCCGACGAACCGGACATCCCGCTCCTGCGTGTGCTGGGACAAGTCAGCAGTACGTACATCATCGCTGAGGGGCCGGACGGCATGTATCTGGTCGACCAGCACGCGGCGCATGAGCGGATTCTACTGGAGAAGGTGTTGAAGCTCCATGCGCGAGGGGCGGCTGATGCGCAGCAACTGCTGGAGCCGATCGTCATCGATCTGACGCCGGAACAGCTCGCTTCGGTTGAGGGGGCGCGTGAGGAGTTGGCGCAACTCGGCTTCGCACTCGAGCTTTTCGGGCAGGGTTCGGTCGCGCTCCGGTCGATCCCGGCCATCATGGCGCGGAAAGACCCGGTGAAGACGGTGCTGGCGATTCTCGATGAAATCGGACGTGGTGGTCGCGGCACGTCGCGCTTCGAAGCAGTCGCCATGACGACTGCCTGTCACTCGGCCATCCGCGCCGGCCAGACGCTCTCGCTCGCCGAGATGCGCGAATTGCTCACGCAACTCGAAGGGTGCACCGCTCCCCGGGCCTGCGCCCATGGGCGCCCCACGATCCTCCATCTAAGCCAGGACGAATTGGAACGACAGTTTTCTCGAAGATAGCGCGGCTACACGCTCTTGGCGGAGTCCTCCGGCTGGTCGCGCTGCTGCGCTTCGTCGTTGAGCTTGATCCAGCCGTGGCGGAGGGCGTAAATGACCGCCTGCGTGCGGTCGTTGACCGCCAGCTTGCGCAGGATTGAGGTGATGTGATTTTTCACCGTCTGATCGCTGATATTGAGCAACCGGGCGATCTCTTTGTTGCTGTTGCCGTGCGCGACGCTGTCGAGGATCTCGACTTCGCGCGGCGTCAGCGGCGAGAAGACGGTGCTCGAAACCTCATCGATCTGGGCCAACTCTCGGAACTGGTCGAGCACCTTGGAGGCGACGAACGGTCGCGAGAGCACGTTTTCGTTGATCAGATACTCACCACGCCCGACGCGGCGAATGAGTTGCACCAGGTTGGCCGGATCGATGTCTTTGGTCGAATAAGCGTTCGCCCCGGCGCGAATCGCGTTGAAGAGTTGCTCATCATCTTCGTGCATCGTCAGCACGATGACACCGGCCTGCGGATGACGACGCTTAAGAATCCGCGCCACTTCCAGTCCACTCATATCCGGCAGGTTCAGATCGAGCAG
>JAICWZ010000210.1 GCA_025966355.1 Thermomicrobiaceae bacterium | reverse complement strand
GCTTGGCGGCGACGGCGCGCGTCGTTTCGGACCAGGCGATGATGCCGCGCACTTCGGGATGATAACCGTCGCCATAGACGACGAGGAAGTACCCCTGACGCACCAGCTTCTGACCGAGCCGTTGCACCTTGGTGACGAGCGGGCAGGTGGTGTCAATCAGTTCGAGGCCACGGGATTTGGCGTCCTCGGCCCGGGCCGGGCCGGCGCCATGCGCGGTAATCGCGACGCGCTGAAAGCCATGCTGGGCCGCTTCGGAGACGCTTTCGGCCGTGTCGATCCCCTGGGATTTCAGGCGTTCGACGATCTGCGGGTTGTGGATGACGTCGCCGATGGTCGCAACCGGTTGTTCGACGTTGCCGGCTTTCGTAATGATGTCGAGCGCGCGGCGCACTCCCCAGCAGTAGCCCATTTCTTCGGCCAGAATAATCTGTTTTGCCATCGGCGTTCTATCCCACTCCCCGGGAATGCGCGGTCAATAACGGATCAGCGTCTTGCCGTGTAGCTTCGATTGGTCGAGCGCTCCGGTCAGTGTCGGCCCGAGCGTGTTGGGAACCGTGATCGTATCCGCGTTCCCATCGCTGACATAGAGTATACCGGGATTGTCCTCGGCAAAACTGAACCATTTGTCGATCTGATCGCGGCTGCCGCGAATGCGCGGGATCCAGTACGGATCGAAATCCTGATCTTCGGGCGACTGGCCGGGATTCGCACCGACCATCAGCGCGCCGATTGATGCGTAATGCTGGCCCTCGTAATCGAAGCCCTCGAAGAGCGTCGTATCGCCATGCAACGGATATTCGCCAAACGGCACCGCGATCACCTGCATCTGCGCCTGCGGGCTGAACTGGCGCATCATATTGACCGCTCCGGCCAATTCCTTCTTGATGTCATCGTTGGTCGCCTGCTTCATATTGATGTGGTTGATCGTGTGATTGCCGATCTCATAGCCGTGATCGATCAGGAACTGGACCTTCTCTTTTTCGTACGGCACCTGATCCTCGGCATCCGGCCAGGCGAAGGGGGCTAATGGAAGGATCGAGAAGAGCGCGCTGCCGTGTCCAAAATCGGGATGATCGGCGTAGAACTTCTCCAGAATGCCGACGGCACAATCAGGATCGATCGTCTTGTTGCCGGCCGCATCGACCAGGTAGCGGAACTGCGAGACCTCGCCATCATCAAAGGTGAGCACAACCGGCCGCTTGCCGGCGGGGGCTTTGATTTCGTCTTTGATGTAAGCCGACGCGGGGACGACGTAGAAGTTGTGCTCGTAGAGCCACTGCAAGTCGGCGCGCAACTCATCCGGCGTCGTGGCGTAATCGCCGCCGTCGTGGTTGATGGCGTGATACATCAGCACCATGATCCAGCCGAGTTCATTCGGTTTGTATTGCGCCAGTTCGCCGGGAGTGAGTGTTGAGACCGGTGTGGCCGGTGGTAACGTCGGTGTCGCCACGATTGGGTGCGACGTCGCGGTCGGCGATGCCAGGGCGACGGTCGGGCTGGCAAGCGTTGTCGCCGGCGTAAAATCAGCCGCCCGGGCGCTGTTGTGCGCGTCGGACGAATCCGAAAAGTCGCCAAGTAGTCCAGCGATCAGCGTGATCACCAATCCGACTGCCACGCAGGCCCAGACGATACCGGTGAATTTCCGGAGCATCCCTTCCCATCTCCCCCTGATGCCGGCCGATTGCCGGTTTCGTACTCCGTGAGGCTTACGCGATGCCCAACAGCGGCAAGAGTTGCCGCAAATCGGTGATCTCAAAGTCGGGCGGCGGTCCGCCCGGCCACTCGCGCTCCCGGCGATTGATCCACACCGAGATCAAGCCGGCTGCCCGGGCACCCGCCATGTCGTGCTCGGGCGAATCACCGATGTACATCGCATCAGCTGCCGCCACCCCTGCCCGGGCGACTGCGCGCGCGAAAATATTCGGGTCCGGCTTCCAGACTCCTTCTTCTTCCGACACCAGAATAATCGGGAAAAGCTCACCAATTTTCAAGAGGCGAATCTTGTCGCGCTGGATCTGGCTCGGACCATTCGTGATCATTCCGACTTGCGTATGCCGGCTCACCGCCGCCACGACATCCAGCGACTCATCAAAGAGCTGAAGTCCTCTGAAGCGGTCGTGGACGTAGCGTTCGGTCGCCCGTGTGACTTCGGCCGGATCGTCGATACCGCGCTGGCGCAACATCTCGGCGAAGTGCGCCGTTCCGGCGATTGCTTCCTTCGCCGATGCCTCGATGAGATCATCGAGATCGACGCTCTCGCGTCCAGCCATCGCCTCCTGAAAGGCGTAGCGCAGGCGCAGGCGCAACGACGTATCGTGATCACACAGCGTATCGTCCAGGTCGAAGAGCACCAGCGCCGGAAGGCGACCATCCCTCAGCTCGGACATAAGTCTGTCTGGCTCCTTCGAGCGAACGTGCGCGACGGCTTCGGAACAGCTCAAGCGTACGCGGGCAACGATTTGGCCGTCAAGGTTTTTTCTGAAACGGGGGAAAGCAACCTATGGATTCAGCGCGTCGACAAGGTATGTCAGTGCCGCCCCGGCTGGAGCGTGGGCCAGTATGTCGGCGATGTCGTCGAGCGGTGTCGGTTCGTTATTGATGATGGAGAGAATCGCGCCGGAGCGTGCCGCCTCGCGCGGGACCTTCGCCGCGGGATTCACGGCGAGCGATGAGCCAACGACGAGCATGACGCCGGCGCCACGCGCCAGCGTGAGCGCCGCACGGAGATCATCGGCTACGAGCGACTGACCAAACGAGATCGTCGACTCCTTGACCATGCCGCCGCAAACCGGACAACGTGGTTCTTCGCCATCGAATTCACGATCGAACGGCTCGGCATCGAAAAGCCGCCCACAGTCGAGACAGCGCACCTGATGCACCGAGCCATGGAGCTCGATGACCGTCGCCGGATCGGACCCCGCTTTCTGGTGCAAACCGTCGATGTTCTGGGTGACGATCTCCTGGATATAACCGAGCTGTTGCAGCTTCGCCAGCGCGTAATGACCGGCATTCGGCTGCTTGGCGGCCATCTCCGGATAGCGCTCCTGCCGGCGGCGCCAGTGGTTGAGCCGGCGCTCCGGGTCAGTCAGAAACGACCGGAACTCGGGCGGCGGCATGCGCTTCCAGCGGCCGTTCGGACCACGGTAATCGGGGATGCCCGATTCAGTCGATATGCCGGCACCGGTAAAGGCGATGCCGGAGCGGCGCTCGAAGAGCGCCTCAGCCAGGCGGTCGAGCGCGGCCATCTGATCCGTCGTCAGAACCGCCGGTATTCGCGTTCGATCCAATGATTGATCCATCTTTTAAGTAAACCGCGCCTGTCAACTCCGAGTTATTGACAATAAGTAACGAAACGGCTCGCTCGCGCGTTTCGTAGAGTGGCCGGTTCTCGATCTCTTGGCACCGATATCGCGCTTATGTGAACCGGTTAACGTGGCGCCCCGTCGACGTGGTGTCCACGCCTGGGAGGGTCGATGTCTACCTACACTCGCACGCGCCTCGACGACCGGTTTGCGCTCGACGCGCGTATCGGCGAAGGGACGTTTGCCGAAATCTATCGGGCCACCGACACCCAGACTGGTGCTGTCGTCGCGGTCAAAACGCTTCGTCCGGAACAGAGCGACAACCGGCAGGCGATCGCCCTCTTTCACCAGGAAGGGGAGATCGGCTCGTCGCTCGTGCATCCCAATATCGTACGCGTTTTGAGCTATGGTGAGACGTCCGGCACCTCATTCATCGTCATGGAGTTGGTCAGTGGCATTTCGCTGCGTCGCCGGATGCGTCGCGCAATTCCGCTCTCGATTAGCGAATCCGTGCGCCTCATTCGCGCGGTCCTGCGCGGCCTCGACGTGATTCACATGGCCGGTTACATCCATCGCGACATCAAGCCGCAGAACATCCTGCTGGAAGCGGACGGAACACCAAAGATCACCGACTTCGGTATTACGCTGCGTACCGGTGGCATCCGCGCTCCGGGTGATGGCACCACACTCGGCACAGCTGCCTACATCGCGCCCGAGCAAGCGGCCGGATGGGAAATCGGGCCGCAGGCCGATCTCTACGCGGTCGGCGTCGTGCTCTACGAGATGTTGACCGGCCAGGTGCCGTTTCCCGGTGATGACCCGATCGAAGTGATGCACCGGCATATGTACGAGACGCCGCGCGATCCGCGCTCGCTCAACGACGCGATCTCACCGGCGCTTTCGGCCGTCGTCTTGCGCGCGCTTGCCAAAGAGCCGGAGGCGCGCTTTGCCTCGGCACGCGAGATGCACGACGCGCTCGAAATGCTTCACTTCGAGGAACTCCCCGGCCGTGCACCGGTGCGCGCCGCGGCAACGATGATGCGACCGGCGATTCGGCGCAGGCGTTCTCGAACCGCGCGTGCCCCGTTTCTGACCTCGTTCGTCGGCGCACTGATGCTCGCCGTGCTGGTGCTTATCCTGGTGCTGGCGCTCGTCAGCAGCGGCGTCGGGGCTGACGACTCACTTCACAATACGTCGCAACCG
>JAICWZ010000177.1 GCA_025966355.1 Thermomicrobiaceae bacterium | reverse complement strand
TCACCTACACCAACAGCAAGGCGCTCCTGCCGCCCGAACTGCTCGGTGTCCGCACGTATCCGTATCCGGTGTATGACGGCATCATCAACCTCATCATCCTGGGCATTGTTTGGAAGCTGCGTAAGCGAGGATTGCCGGACGGCATGGCATTCGCCCTGTTCGCCGCGCTCTATGCCGCGACGCGCTTCTCGATCAGCTTCATGCGCCAGGAACGCGTCTGGTTCTGGGATCTCCAGCAGGCACAGGTGGTCGCGATTCTGATGCTCATCAGTTCGTTGGTTGGCATGGCGTTGCTCTGGCGCCGTTCCACGCCGGTCCAGGCGTCCTGATGCCGTGAACGATCGGTTGTCCGCGGCCGGTCTCATCGATCAGAGCGCGGCGGATGGGCGATCGTTCAACCGGATGGCATCGCCTCGCGGCAGTGTGAACCGTATGGTCGTGCCCCTCTCCGGGCCGTCGGATTCCGCCCAGATGGTGCCACCATGTTCCTCGATGATACGGGCGCACAGATAGAGCCCAACGCCCGATCCATCCAGCGTGCTGCGCGTCGCACGTGGCGTCCGATAATAGCGGCTGAAGATCTTCGGTAATTCTTCCGGCTCCAGACCCATGCCGCCGTCGCGGACAAAGACCTCGACCCGCTCAGCGGTCGCCGATGCACCGATCTCAACGAGATCGCCCGATTTGGAATATTTCAGCGCGTTGGAAAGCAGATTGTCGATCACGCGGCGCAAGCGTCGCCCGTCCCAGTTTCCGGTCGCCTCGCCTGCCTCCGGGATCGTCAACCGAACGTCGCGCAACTGCGAAACGCCGCTCTGCTCTACGATCTCTGGAATCAGGAGTGCCAGATCAACGAATGCAGGCTCCAGTGCTAGTTGACCGAGCGCGGCACGTGAGGCATCAATCAGGAAATCAATCGTGTTGTTGAGCTGCTGGATCTGCGGCTCGATATTTGCCAGCGACGTCAACGCTCGCTCGATCTCGGCCGGTTGTCGGTTGAGATAGCGTTGCGAGAGTTGTACGAACCCCCTGATGGCGGTGATTGGCTGCCGGACATCGTGAACGGTTGTCACGAGGAAATCTTCGCGAATGCTCTCGACGCGTGCCGAGAGCTTGTCCAGTCCGACGGTGATGGCGCCGTCGATGGCGTCGTTGACGAGCAACTCCGCGTTGACCAGATTCTCGATCGAATCGAGATCGATGAGATGCTCCCGTAATCCTTGCCAGACCGCACGGCGGAGCAACCGAAACTCCGTCACGATGTCGCTGGGCTGCAGCCCTTGTTCGGCCCGGACGTTGGCATGTGCGTTCGCGGCCGACAGAATCGCTTCGTCATCCATGGGCGATCCCGGTTCGCGCCAGCTGCGCGACGTCCTGGCGAGGAACGCGACGATCGCGTCATAGAGTCGCGGGATATCGTCGCTAACGGCGCGCTCGGGGCGGGCAGCATGGAATGGCTGGTCGCGTGTCGCGTTCAGCCAGGCCGCAAGATTCTCGTCACGTCCGCGGACGAGCGCAGCAATCGCCCAGCCGAAATCCGAATCAGCGCTGATGGCGAGATCGGATTCGACCGGGTTGACGTCCTGCGTCGCACCGTCGCTGGTGATGGGCGCCGAAGGACCTTCGTCGGTCATGGACGAGCGATCGGCGATGTGTTGGGCCAGATCGTGATCGCGGCCATTTGATTGGTTCATTGTTCTCCGCTACGTTCGTGTATTATTCGTACGTCGATATTCAAATGAGCGTGCACGCAAGGACGGGTAGCCGGAAATCGCCGGCAATCGAGAGTGTATCAGGCACAGGAAGCTATTCCGATGCGCTTCGGTTCGATCGGCGATGCGCTGATTCCTGAGCCCAGGGAACGACATAAGACTGTGACGACTTGACAGTATTGGGACTCGTGGGGCGCGTCCAAAACTGCCGTTGAACGTTTGTATTTCGGATTCGTCGCGATCGGGAATATGGAGGTTATCAAAACGTATGCGCCGGCTGGCTTTCGTCGTCGTCTGCTCCGTTGTTCTGCTGGCCGTCGCCATTGGCGGACTCGGTCACTTTGTCGATCTTTCCCGGTTCAATCCCTCCAAGTCGGTCGCCGCGGCTGAGACGCCCGTATCCGGTGGAGCAGGCTCGCTCATCGGAGCGCTCCCACGTTCTCCGGGCTATTCCGAAACCTCTACCGAGATCATGACGGTCTATCACAACGTCACCTATGCCAGCCCGGATGGAGAGCCGCTGCTGCTCGATGCCTATATCCCGAATGGCGGGGTACATCCGGCGGTCATCGTGATCCACGGCGGCGGCTGGACGTATGGGGATAAGCAGGAACTCGCCTTCGAAGGTGAAAATCTGGCGGCGGCCGGTTTCGGCGCCTTCGTCGTCAACTACCGGCTGGCGCCGCCGAATGGCGACGTGCATGCGCCGGTGGCGCTGCACGATGTGAGCACGGCGCTCGATTGGGTGCGCGACAATGCCGCGACCTATCGCATTGACGCGGATCGCGTCGGCGTTCTTGGCAATAGCGCAGGCGGCAATCTGGCGATGATGCTCGGCGTTGGCGGTGCGAACGACACCGATCATGTGAACGCGGTCGTTTCGTATTCCGGCCAATCGAACCTGCTCACGCTCTCGACCAGGCACACGACCCATGCGGCGTTGAACTACATCGGCTGCGCCGCGACGACCTGTCGCGCGGTCTGGATCGCCAATTCCCCGATCGATCATTGCACGCCCGCGACGGCGCCGATGCTCCTGGTCAACAGCACCGACGAGTTGATGCCGCTCGATCAGGCGACCGACATGGCCGCCCGGTTGCAGCAAGTCGGTGTGCCGCACGAGCTCAAAGTGCTCAAGGGGAAGAAGCACGCCAGCGAGTTCGCGAACGAGGTCTGGCCCGAAACGCTCGACTTCCTGAACCAATACCTCGGCTCATAGGACTGTATCTCTCGCAGAGGCGCAGAGGACGCAGAGTTTTTTTAGTATTCATCTCTGCGCTCTCCGCGCCTCTGCGAGAGATTTTCGTCGTTAGACCGAGTGCGAACGGCGAGCGAAGTAGCGGCGGTGGGCGAGATGCAGAGTTGCACCGGCGAGCATCGGCACCCAGAGATCCCAGAGGCGATAAACGATGGTGGCGGTTGCCGCCGTTGAGACGGCAATGCCGAGATTGTTGAGCGCCACGGCGATCGACAGATCGGTAATGCCGAAGCCCTGGAAGAGCGGCGTGACGACATTGAAGAACATTTCCACCTGATAGGCGGCGAAGGCCGGCAAGATGCCGGAATGCTTTCCGACCGATACCAGCGCGGTATAGAGCATCATCGCCCCACAGAGATCGACACAAATCGAGAGCAGCAGCGGCGTCACCATGTCGCGTGGCCGCAACTGGTGGCTCCGTGCCTGGCGAATGAAGGCGCCGACGTAGGCCGGAACTCGTCGTGCGATCCAGCCGGGTGCTCGGCCCAATTTCAGCGCCAGCGCGAAGATCCCGAGCGCACCGCCAAACACCACGACCAACGCCAGCGTGGCGATGACGAAGAGCGCCGGCAGGTTGCTGGTGAAGTAGAGCAACGTGAGCAGCGGCAGCATCAAGACCAGGAATGAGGCGAAGCCGGAGAGGCTCATGAGCGCAGACGTGTAGACGGCGTCGTTCATCGGCACATCTCGTTTTGCCAGCGCCCGAGTGAAGATGATGACCGAAACGGGACCGCCGAAGGGGATGACGGCGGCGGCCGAGAGTCCCCGCAGGTAGGCGGAAATGATCGCGTAGGCCGGCACCTGATGCCCGAGCCGGAGCAGGATCGACTGATAGGTACGCGCCGTCAGGAAGAGTATGAGGATTTCGAGGACGCCGGCTGAAAGAATCCAGCGCGGCTGCGTGCGCGCGAGCACCGCGTCCATCTGGTGCAGCTCCTGCCAGTGCATCGTGATGTAGACAGCGATGAGCACGGCGAGCACGACGATCCAGAGCACGCTGAAGAGTTGTTTAATCAGGCTGAGCGTTGGCCTTGTTTCGCGAGATTCCGGTGAATCCATGAGCAGGTTCCGATACGTGGCGAGCAGCGAGCGTACTTACCTGCATCCTATCATCGCGATCAGCGATGCTTCGACGACCTTTCGGCCAGCAATTCTTCTTGAACTTGACGCAGGCGCGCGCTGATAGCGCTCCATTGGTAGTTGGCGCGCACGAGTTCGATCGCGGCGCCGGTCAGTCGTGCGCGCAGTTCCGGAGTTCGCGCCAGCGCGATCACGGCGCGGGCGAAGTTTTCCGGCTCATCGGCGAGCAAGAGCTCGCGATCGTCCCGAACCGGGATCCCCTCGGCGCCGGTCCGCGTCGAGACGACCGGACGCTGGCTGGCGAACGCTTCGAGGAGCTTCAGTCGAGTGCCGCCACCGCTCAACAGCGGCACGACGACGATCTGCGCCCCCTGGAGCCACGGCCGCACGTCATCGACCGTCCCGGTGACCGCCACCCCCGCTCGATCCGTGAGTGCGCTCACACTCGGCGGTGGATCGGCTCCGACGATGCTGAAGCGTGCGCTCGGCAGTTCGCGTTGGATGAGCGGCAAAATTCGCTCAGCGAACCAGATCGCACCGTCGGCATTTGGCCGGTAGCGCATGGCGCCGGTGAAGACGATGTGGGTGTCGCTTGAGTCCGCGGGCGGTGGTGCGGCGAAATAGTCGAGATCGACCCCGTTGGGGATCACCGGCACCGGCCCGTTGATCTGCCGCTCGATGGCGCTCGCATCGAGCACGGAGGTCGCGATGCAGCGGCTCGCCAGGCGCCAGGCGCCGATCTCCTCTTTGCGAAATTTCCGGTATTCGAGCTGGTTGAAGAGCCGTCGGGCCGGCGAACCGCTTCGCGCCATCTGGCGCAAAACGTCGTGCTCGATGTTGTGGACGTCGAGAATCGAGAGAGCGGCGGCCAGCCGGTAACTCCCCATCTGCGAAAACTCGAACTGG
>JAICWZ010000015.1 GCA_025966355.1 Thermomicrobiaceae bacterium | reverse complement strand
TTTCATCCCGCCGTACAGGCCGAAGATGAGTTCGCGCATCGGCATGCCCATCTCGACCTCAACCAGCCCGATCCGCTCCACCGGTCCCTGGATCGTAACAAGCTTGGTGCCCTTGCTTTTTTCCGTCCCCAACGACGCATACCAGGCGCCGCCGTTATTCACAATCGCCGGGATATTGGCATACGTTTCGGTGTTGTTGAGCACCGTCGGTCGACGCCAAACGCCCTCCTCGACCGAACGTGGCGGCTTCGTACGTGGCTGCCCACGCAGGCCCATGAGGGAATACATGAGGGCCGAACCTTCGCCACAGATGTAGGCGCCGCCACCGGTGCGGGTCTTGACGTGGCATGAAATGCCGGTACCGAGAATATTCTCGCCGAGCAGCCCGAGCGCATACGCCTGCTTCACGGCCTCGCGAAAGCGCTTAATCGCCAGAACATGCTCGCCACCGACGTAGTTGTAGCCGTTCGGTGTTTCCAATGCGAAGCAGCCGAGCATGATCCCTTCGAGGACGAGATGCGGATCGCTCTCAATAAGGCGCCGATCTTTATAGACGTTCGGTTCACCCTCGTGACTATTCGCGACGACATATTTCGGCCAGGCCTGAGTGCGCCGCCCGCTCTCCCATTTGATGCCAGCCGGAAAGCCGGCGCCGCCCCGACCGCGGACGTTGGCGGTCTTCACTTCATCAACAACCTGATCGGGCGTCATCTCGAAGAGCGCTTTGATCCAGGCGGAATAACCGCCGCGCGCGATGTAGTCGTCGATCGACTCTGGGTCGATGACTCCGGCACGCTCGAACAGCAGGCGCTTCTGACCCTTGAGGTACGGATGCTCGTCGAGCGGCGCGATGCCCTTGAACGGCGTTTCCGACCGCACGCCCATCGCCCAATCGGCGATCACGTTGCCCTGCTTGAACGCTTCGACGAGCTCCGGCACGCGATCGGTGGTGATATTTGCGTAGACGATCGGCGGATGCTGGGGGCCTCGAACTTCGATAAACGGCTCGGCCCAACACCAACCGGCACACCCGACCTGTCGCACCTCGGCGTCCAAGCCGGCGGCCTCCAGCGCAAGGCGCAAATGCGCCAGTGTCTTGTCCGCACCGCGGGCCAGGCTACACTCGCTGATGCCCACGCTGATGACCAAGCCGGAGCCCGACATGCGCGCGTCCCATTTCTTTACCAGATCGGACGCATAGCTCTCGAATGCAGATCGACTATTCAACGCCATCGAGATCCTCCACCGGCTGGCCGTCACGAATCGCCTGCATCACGGCAGCCAGTCGCTCACGATTGAGATGCCCGAAGTAGTGATGGTGGTCGATTTGGGCCACCGGCGCCAAATTGCACACGCCAAGGCAACCATTGACCACTTGCACCGAAAAGGCGCCGTCGGGCGTTCGCCCATCCGGGCCAAGCTGCTGGTCAACATTCAGCTCGCCGATCAGCCGCTCGGAGCCCATGACGAAGCAGGCTGCACCATGGCAGAGCAGCATCGCATGCTCACCGGGCGGATCCGTCCGGAAATCAGCGTAGAAGGTCAGCAGTCCGAATATCCGGTTGATCGTGACGCCTAAATGGTCGGCGATAAGCTGCGCTGCCGGTTGCGGCACCCAACCGTACAGCGACTGCGCTTCCTGACAGGCGCCGAGAATCAACTCCTCCGCTTCCTGGTAATCGTCCGGGTTGAAATCACGTTGGAGAATGTCACGAAGCGGTTCGAGATCGATCTCCGCCTGCGATTGCGTCAAATCAGCCAACTCGCCGCCCCTTAGTTGTGTTCGCGGTGTCACCTCCGGTGCGCGTTCGGCACCCTTCAGGCAGTATAGCAAGCCCTGGAAAGGTGAACAACGCGCACGAAATCGGGAGGTCAGGCTCGTGCTGTCGACTGTTTTCGGGCGATAACCAGGGCCAGGAGCGACACCTGATTGATAGAATTCACGGGGACGATCGAGGGTTGTGAACTGATAGGAGAAGACGGTTTTCGATGTTCTGGTGGGACCGGCTCGCTGAAGACAAGATACAATCAGCGATCGACGAGGGCGCCTTCGAGCGCCTTTCCGGATACGGACGCAAGCTCGTCAATGATCACGATGCGACCAACGACCAGTGGGTCGCCAACCATATTCTCGAAACGAACCAACTCTTACCCGAGTGGCTGCAGCTCCGCAAGGACGTTCACGGAGGGCGCGGTGCGGTCATCGCGGCGCTGCGAGAATACGAAGAGGCCGACGCGCGGCTCGATCGCTCGCTGCCCGGTGACCGGGCGATTCTCAACCGGCTCGAAGAGCGCTACGTCGAGCGCGCCCGCGAGATCAACCGGTCGATCGATCAACACAACGTCCGTTGCCCGTCAATCTTTCTTGAGCTTCCGCGCTTTCAGGAAGATATCATCAGCCGGCGCCGTCAGCTCGTTCACTGATTACAGATCCGTCGTACTTTCTCGACGAGCGACGGAGGGGCCGACACATCGCGACAGCAGCGACGAACCTGCCGCAAGACGTTCTCTTCAAATTTGAAGCGATCACGGCAGGGCGGGCAATCGTCGAGATGGCGCTGCACCTCTGCCTGCTCCTCATTCGAGAGCTCACGATCGATGTATTCGTAAAGCCGTTCCAGCGTCTCAGAACAGTTACTCATGTGCCGAATCTCCGTACGGCTGGGCTTCAACCAACGAACCGGTCAGCATTCGTTGCAGGCGACGACGCGATCGGTGGAGTCGTGACATCACCGTGCCGATCGGGATATCGAGAATGTCCGCGATCTCCCGGTAGGCGAACCCTTCGACGTCGGCAAGCAATACCACCTGCCGAAACTCGTCAGAAAGCGACTCAAGCGCTGCCACCACATTGTCATCGGTCAAAGACGCCAGCACTTCTTCTTCCGGCCCACGCGACTCCGGCTGAACCCCCGAGTCGATAAGATGCGCGTACACGTAATACTCTTCAACGTTATCCAGCGACTGATTCCGCGGCTGCCGAGTCCTCTTGCGGTACTCGTTGATAAATGCGTTCGTCATGATCTTGAACAACCAGGCACGCAAATTTGTGCCCGGTTTGAAGCGGTCGAGCGATCGGAGCGCGCGCAAGTAGGTTTCCTGCACCAAATCTTCGGCATCAGATGGGTTTCGCGTCATGCGCACGGCTGTGCGATAGAGCGAGTCGATATAGGTAAGCGCTTCCTGCTGCAAGCATTGACGTACCGCTTCAGGATGCCGTCCATTTTCAGTCACCAGATTAGGTTCCTTACGCTTGAACAGACCGTCAACGAGCCCTGTCCCTGGGCGCACGCATGCGTCCGAGTATCTTACCTGATCAGGACGGTGTGTTTCGGGGATCATCGCCGGACAGGGTCACACCGCTCAGGCGCGACCTCGGCGTCGGCTGAAGAGGGCGTGGAAATCACCATCGAATGTCTCAAGAAAGCGGTGCATGTCAAGGACATCATCGACACTCGCCGGCTCGTCGGGTTGCACCAGCAGCGCTCGATCGAAGGTATCGACCTCGGCGCCGTCGCCGTCGACGACCGCGGCGACGAGGGCTTGCGTGCGGCAATGTGAACATCGGATCGATAGTACCCAGAGTTCGCCCTGCCGTTCGATGATGCGCGCATCATCGATCGAGTACTGTTCGTTGCAGACGGAACACTGTTCGAGTACTGAGAGAACAGTACGTCGAACGTCAAACTCATTTGAATCCATGACACTCTTCGAACGTATGGTCGTTCAGTTGTCGCGCCGTTTCTCGAAATCTTCGAAGTCCAGCGAATTGATGAAGTCGCGAAAGACCGAGAGATCGGTGCCGGCCGGTACATCTTCGCTCGTCCGCTCGCGATCGGGTGAACTCTCTTCACCTTCCGGATCGAGCGTGACACCAGCCTTTTCCATGACGCCTTCGTCAACCAGGATCGGAACTTTCACCCGCACGGCAAGTGCAATCGCGTCGCTCGGACGGCTGTCGATCTCGATTCGCTTACCATCCTGATCGATGATGATCCGAGCATAAAAGACGTCCTGCGCCAGATCCGTCACCAACACCTGCTGAATGACACCGCCCATTTCGCCGACGATTGATTTCATCAGATCGTATGGGAGTGGCCGCGCCGACACCATTGACTGGAGCTCCATGGCAATCGCCTCGGCTTCGAACGGCCCGATCCAAATCGGAAGGTGACGCTCACCAGTGACTTCCTTGAGGATCACAACGCGATGCTGCGTGACGAGGCTCACACGGATGCTCTCGACCACCGTCTCGATCATCAAGGACACCTTCCTCTCGCATCCCGGTTTCGTTGCACGTTAGTTCGCTGCCTTCGGCGAGCGATACTTCATCTCTGGCGAGAGACTCCTGATCTCGATTCTACTACCCACTCGAAGAGCGAACCAACGGCTAGTGCGCAAAGGAATACGATGGATCGTTCACGAGTTTGACCTGTGACAGCGGCCAGTAGGCGACCCACGCTTTGCCGATTACCGACGAGATCGGCACCTGACCAAACACACGGGAATCGCTGCTGTTGTTGCGGTTGTCACCCATGACAA
This sequence comes from Thermomicrobiaceae bacterium, assembly GCA_025966355.1. Lineage (GTDB taxonomy): Bacteria > Chloroflexota > Chloroflexia > Thermomicrobiales > Thermomicrobiaceae > CALAGB01. The sequence continues at coordinate 7,631 of JAICWZ010000015.1, read as the reverse complement.
AGATGTAACCGGGATTGACCTGAACATCTTTCGTCGCGATCCCCTGCCACTCGGTATCCGACGTCAAGTAGTTCTCTTCGAGCCGCTGATCGTTGATATAGACCGCTCCGTCATGGACCGAGATGCGATCGCCGGGCAGACCGATAATCCGCTTGATATACGGTTCGCTATGCTGCCCCGGCGGATTGAACACGACGATGTCGCCGCGCGACGGTTTGCCGAACGGATACCAGTCCCCCGACGAATCGGATTCCCATGGCAGCCATCTCATGTCGAAGTGTGAATAGGCGCGGCGGTTGACAATCAGCATCTCGCCGTTAACCAGATTCGGCTCCATGCTCTGGCCATCGACCCGGAAGTTGAGTACAACGCTGCGGACACCGACGAAAATCAGGAGGGCGAGTACCAGGGTTTCGAGCACCTCCAGAATCGCCGACTTTTGACTTTTCTTCGTATCGCCTTGTTTTGGGAGGTTTTCGCTGTCTTCACGTCGATCGGCACTGGGGACGTCGGATTCTTGCTGGAGGGGATAGGGTACGGCGGGGCCCTCTACGTTCCGCGCTCCCAGAGGAAGATCCCGTCCGGGTACTGATTCTCGCACTCTTCCTCCGTTATCTTGTCCCGCGGTCTGCGGAACGGTACTTGGAGCGATTATACATGCCGAATGACGCGATCAAATCGCCAATTGGGACCAAAGCGGGATGCCAGTTCGCTCTCCGCCACCGTAGGCTACAGTGACGTAATCTGCGGGCATCCGTCAACCGAGGAGCGAACTCTGCGCCGTAGACGTGATTCTAATCCAGCGGTACGCCCGGGTCCGGTCGCAGCCGTCCCGACGATTCTGGATGGGCAGGACCTGCTCGAGCCGGGCACCGTGCTGGAAAACCGCTACGAGATTCAGCGGGTGATCGGTCAGGGCGGCATGAGCACGGTCTACGCCGCGCGCGATCTCCGCTTCAGCCATGTCGAGCGTCTCTGCGCGATCAAGGAGATGGTCGACCGCGCGCGCGATAACCAGACGCGCGTGCTACGTCTGGCGAATTTCGAACGCGAAGCCTCGTTGCTGGCGACACTCAGTCACCCGGCGATACCGAAAATTTACGACTATTTCTCGATGGCCGGCCCGATCTATCTCGTGCTTGAATTCGTCGATGGCCAGGACCTCGAAAACTATATTTCCAACGCCAGCGAGCCGGTACCCGAACCGACGCTGATCGATTGGTCGGCTCAGATCCTGGACGTCCTCTCCTATCTCCACGAGCACCAGCCGGAGCCGATCGTTTTCCGGGATATGAAGCCGTCGAACATCATGCTGCGCACCGACGGCTCGATCTCGCTCATCGACTTCGGCATCGCGCGAACGTTCCAGCCGATGCAACGCGGCACCATGATCGGCACAGAGGGCTATGCCCCGCCCGAGCAATACCGCGGCATCTCTGAACCACGAGGCGACATCTACGCCATGGGCGCGACGCTGCACCACCTGGCGACCAAATCGGACCCGCGAACCGAGCCACCGTTCACCTTCGCGCAGCGGATGCCACGCGAACTGAACCCATCGCTCAGTGTGGAATTCGAACGGACGATTCTGCGCGCGGTTGCCTACTCCGCGGCTGATCGCTTCCCGTCTGCCGCGGCGATGGAGCAAGCGTTGCTCGATATTCGCGAGCACGATAGCCGAACGATCGTCGCCCAGCCGCAGCCGGCCATTGATGAACCGATCGACGAAATCGAGTTTATTACGACCGGGTCAATCGACGAGCCGGCGGCCGACGAGCCAACCGAGCCGCCGGCCGAGTATGGGTCGGATGAGCGCATCATCTGGTCGATTCAGACGGCCGACGAAGTGCGCGGCAGTGCGACGATTAGTGGCGACTGCGGCTATATCGGTTCGTACGACCAGCATCTGTATGCGTTCCGCACCCGCGACGGAAGCATTATTTGGCGTTTTCGCGCGCATCGCGGCATCGTCTCTCGGCCATTGGTTACCGGCAGCAAGCTCGTCATCGGTTGCGAGGATCACGGGGTTTACGCCATTCACGCGGCGACCGGTCGAACCGCCTGGAGTTTCCGCACCGCAATGCCGGTACGCTCGTCCGCAACTCCGTACGGTGAAGCGATCGTGATCGGCTCCGATGACGGCTACTGTTACTGCCTCGATCTCGAACAGGGGAGTCTGCTCTGGCGCCAGCGTACCTGGGGGCCTGTCCGATCAACGCCGGCTGTCGCGGACGACAAAGTCATTGTCGGTTCCGACGACGGCGCGTTGCACGCGTTTTCGGCCGTCGATGGTCGACAGATCTGGCGCCATCCGCTTGGCCAGGAAGTCCTCTCGTCGCCCGTGGTGCGAAATGGAGCCGTCTACGTCGGATGTAATAACGGCGGTTTGTTCGCGGTCGACCTTGAGAGCGGCGCGCGGCGCTGGGCGGTCCAGACCCAGGGACCGATTATCGCGTCTCCAAAGGTGGTCTCGGATATCGTCGTCGTCGGATCGGCCGACGGCAAAGTTCACGCACTGGGCGTATCGGACGGAAACACCCACTGGGTGAGTCAGATCGCGACCCAGATCACATCCAGTGTGACGATTGAAGGGCGGAGCGGCTACGTCGGCACCGTCGATGGATATGTCGTCTGCCTCGACCTGCAGAACGGCGATACGCGCTGGAGCTACAAGGTCGGCAGCCCAATTGTCTCCACACCGATCAAGGCAGGTGCCTCGATTATCGTCGGCGCCATGAACGGCAAGGTGTACAGCATTCGCGCCTAGTGGCGCACCTCTGTGCGAGGTGTTTGTCCGAAATTGAGTCGAAGAAAGAGAACCCAAATGGCGATACGAGTGATCCTGCATGTCCACAACGAAGACCCGATCGTCGCGGAAGTCGACGAGCTACCCGACCCGACTCACTCCTTTCTGCTCATCCGGAACCCGCGCAAGCGCGACGGCAAGGTGCTCAATCACGTGACCGACGGCGCGACGGCGTTCATTTACCCCTGGACGCGCATCACCTTTGTCGAGATCATGGATGAAACGCAGCAAAGCAACTCGGTCGTTCCCTTCTTCCGTGAAGAAGGCCGGCTCGGTCGAAGCTGAGCGCTGGGCCGGTTAAACAAAGACAGCCGCCACACATGTGGCGACCGCCTCCTCACGTTTCGTATGGATTACTCGCGTGATTACGACACGTCCTTGCGGGCCTCGCCCGTCGTCGTGATGTCGTTATTCTCGCTCTGATTCATCTCATCTGTGGTCGCGGTACGGAATTCCTTGATACCGCGGCCGACCGCCCCGCCGATCTCCGGCAGCTTACCAGCGCCAAAGATAATCACGACGATGAACAAGATGATGACCAGTTCCGGCCAGCCAAGTCCCATCATACTCTGGTTCCTCCGTAAAGCGACCGATTCACCCTCACGCCCGTGCCCCGATTATACTTGAGCGTTTCAACCGATAACTACAACAGGTGTAGCCATCTGGTCCTACAACAGGATATCGGCCAGAATCGCGATTGCTACGAACGCAATGGCGAGCCCGATGGTGAACTGGTACAGCGTCTTTTCCAGTCCACGGCGCGTGCGATAGATCGATGACGAACTGCCGCCGAAAGCCCCACTGAATCCCGATCCCTTGGATTGCATCAGAACGACCAGGATGAGCACGACGGAGATCAGGATCATCGCGATGCTAACAGCGGTATGCATGAACCGTTCCTCCTACCAACGCCAAGGCACTGACCACGGAACTATATCACCCTCAACCGACGATCACGAACGTCGGGAACCAACCGCGTCGATGATGCGCGAAAACGTTTCTGCCTTCAGGCTGGCGCCACCGACGAGCGCTCCGTCGACGTCGGGTAACGAGAGAATCGCACCGGCGTTCGTCTCATTCACGCTGCCGCCATATTGAATACGAATCGATTGCGCGAAGCCGATGTCGAACAGGCTGGCGACCGTGTCACGGATATGCGCCGCCATCTGCTGTGCGTCGTCAGGAGTCGCGGCGCGCCCCGTGCCGATCGCCCAGACCGGCTCGTAGGCAATGACCAGTTCCGACAGCGATTCCTTGCTGCTTCCCTTGAGCGCGGCGACGAGCTGCCGGTCGACCACTTCGAACGCCTGCCCGGCGTCGCGTTCGTCGAGCAACTCACCAACGCAGAGAATCGGGTACATCCCATTCCGGAGGATCGCGAGCAGCTTACCGCGCACCACGTCATCGGTCTCACCGAAGAGATGGCGACGCTCGCTGTGGCCGGCAATCACGTACGTGCAGAAGGACGCGAGCATGCTGGCCGACACCTCACCGGTGAAGGCACCCTGGTCCTCGACGGCGCAGTTCTGGGCTCCAAGCATGAAGCCGCCATCGAGAACCGGCTGTTGCAATGGCACGATCCAGGGAAAAGGCGGAATGATCACGCGCTCGACATCGCTCTTCGGCGCCTGGAGTTGCACCAGTGTGCCAATAATGAGCGCCGCGTCTTCCAGCGTCGTGTTCATCTTCCAGTTTCCGGCGACGATCGCTTTACGCATCGACCTATCCCTCCTCCTCCAGTGCCGCGATCCCCGGCAGGCTCTTCCCTTCGAGAAATTCCAGTGATGCGCCGCCGCCGGTCGAAATGTGCGATATTCGGTCGGCGACGCCGAGTTGCTCGACCGCGGCGACTGAGTCTCCACCGCCGACGAGCGTGAAGCCATCGGACGCCGCCACCGCGTCGGCCACACCGCGTGTGCCGGCCGAGAACTTGGCGATCTCGAAGACGCCCATCGGACCGTTCCAGACAATCGTGCGCGCCGACTTCAGCGCCCCGGCAAATCGCTTGACGCTTTCCGGTCCAATATCGTAGATCGCCTGATCGGAACCGACCCGCTCGACGATAACCGTGCTCGCGTCCGCATCTTCGGACATCTGGTCAGCGACGATGGCGTCCGCCGGCAGGAGCAGGGCGACACCCTGCTCGCCTGCGCGCGTGAGCACGTCGGCCGCCACTTCGACGTTGTCTTCTTCGACCAACGACTTGCCGACATCGATGCCCTTCGCCTTCAGGAAGGTGTTGGCCATACCGCCGCCGACCAGCACGCTGTCGACACGCTGCAGCAGGTTGTCGATCACACCGATCTTGTCTGAAACTTTGGCCCCACCCAGAATCAACGCGAATGGTCGTTCGGCGTCATTCAGCACATGCGACAGCGCATCGACTTCGCGTTGGAGCAGCAACCCGGCAGCGGACGGAAGGTACTCCGTGACGCCGACGGTCGATGCGTGGGCGCGGTGCGCCGCGCCGAAGGCGTCATTGACGAAGCAATCGCCCAGCGACGCCAATTGCTTCGCGAATTCGGGGTCGTTCTTCTCCTCGCGCGGATCGAAGCGTACATTCTCGATGAGCGCCACATCGCCCATCGAGAGTCCGGCTAATTCTTCGTCGACATCGAAGCCGACGATGTCAGGCACGTAGTTCACCGGCACGCCGAGCAGATCAGAGAGCGCCTTCGCCACCGGCGCCAGTCGTAGCTCCTCGCGCACCTGCCCTTTCGGGCGTCCGAGATGCGACATCAAAATGATGCGCGCACCGCGCTCACGCAGCAGCTCGATCGTCGGTAACGTCGCTCGAATGCGGGTGTCGTCGGTGATCTCGCCATGATCAAGCGGTACGTTGAAGTCCGCGCGTACCAGCACGCGTTTTCGCGCGACATCCATATCCTGTACTCGTCGTAACGGCATCGTCACTCCTTATCGTTCTGTGGCGGTTGGTACGCAAAAACCGGTCCCGATCAGCAAGACCGGAACCGGCAGCGCCTTTTACGAAATTCGAGCGAGCGACCTGTCACCCAGTGCGCCGGTCAGTCGCACCGGAGCTAGCTGATGCCGATCTCGGCCATCATGTACGCCAGATCAGCCACCCGGCAGGAATAGCCCCACTCGTTGTCATACCAGGCAACAACCTTAACGAAGTTGCCCTCCATCACCATCGTGGAAAGTCCATCGATGATCGCAGAGTGCGAATCACCCCGGAAATCGGTCGAAACGAGCGGCTCATCCGAATACAGCAGGATCGCAGCCAGTTCGTCCTCTGCGGCCGCCTTGAAGGCACCATTCAATTCTTCAACGGTCGTCGGCTTTTCAAGTTCGGCCACGAAGTCGATCAGCGACACGGTCGGTGTCGGCACGCGAAGCGCGAAGCCGTCGAACTTGCCCTTCAATTCGGGAATGACCAACGCCACGGCCCGGGCAGCGCCCGTTGTTGTCGGCACGATGTTGAGGGCGGCTGATCGGGCGCGCCGCAGATCCTTGTGCGGCCCGTCGAGCAGCACCTGATCACCCGTATATGAGTGCACCGTGGTCATGAAGCCCCGCCGAATACCGAATTTGTCGAGCACAACTTTCGCGACAGGTGCGAGGCAGTTGGTTGTGCACGAAGCGTTCGACACGATATTGTGAACGGCCGGATCGTAGGCGTCTTCGTTGACGCCGAGAACGATGGTGATGTCCTCGTTTTTCGCCGGAGCCGTGATGATGACTTTTTTCGCGCCGCCCTCAAGATGAGCACGCGCCTTGGTCGCGTCGGTGAAGAAGCCGGTCGACTCGATCACCAGGTCGACACCGTTCTCACCCCACGGGAGTTTCGCCGGGTCACGCTCGGCGAAGACTTTGACCTCCCGGTCGTCGACGCGGATGGCGTCATCAGACGACTCGACGTCGGACTCATAAATCCCATAGGTCGAGTCATATTTGAGCAGGTGCCCCAGGGTGTGGGGATCCATCAAGTCGTTGACTGCGACAACTTCGAGTTCGTCTTCGAATTCACCCGCGATCGCCTTGAACACCTGGCGACCGATTCTCCCGAATCCGTTGATTCCGATCCGAACCGCCATCGAGAACCCTCCCTATTGATGCGTTTGCTGCCGAGAGACCGAAACCTTGCCGTTCGCGCCGATCGCGTCGGCCGTCGGCTCAAGTGGATAATGACCATTACGCCCATTGCTACCGTTGCCATTCATCGCGATGCCACGACCGGGCGTCCGCTCGCGGTTCAGCGACGCGAGCTTCAGCAATTCGTTCGCGAGTTTGGCGGGGTCATGTCGCAGCGGGAAGTCGGGATTGACGACATCGCGCAGGACGACGGTTGCACCGTCGCCGATTTCGTCGATTCCGTCAAGACCGACCGCGCTCACCGACCATTCCGGTTTGATCTTGGTCGCTGCCGGATCGAAGTTACTGTTCACGAGCACGTAATCGAGGATGCGACCGCCAACGTGATCCTTTAGGGCGGCGACATGCTCGACGACTCCAAAATTGTCGGTTTCTCCTGGCTGAGTGGCGACATTGCACACAAAGACCTTCGTCGCCTGAGAACAGCGCACCGCATGAGCGATGCCGTGAACCAGCATGTTCGGCAAGACGGATGTGTAGAGACTACCCGGACCCAGCACGATGAGATCAGCCGAGAGGATCGCGACGATCGCCGGATCGTACGCTTCGGGCGATGACGGCTCAAGAAATACGTGTGAAATGCGCGAGCGTTCGTGCGTAATGTTCGATTCACCGCGAATGATCGTGCCATCGACCATCTCGGCGCAGACGGTGATGTTCTCCAGCGACGAAGGAAGAACCTGTCCGCGAACCGCCAGAACACGCGACG
>JAICWZ010000558.1 GCA_025966355.1 Thermomicrobiaceae bacterium | reverse complement strand
GCGGTCCGAGCTTCGTCTCGGCGATCGGTTTCATGGGGTTGAACGTCTACCCTGGTCTCTGGCCGGTCGGGAGCGGCGACGCCTACGGTGACATGGCGACCTATCTGACCAACGCGCGCTACACATTGAGCAGTGCGGGCTTCGGTTCGGGCGTGACGATCGAGGTGCTCGAAAACGGCTATCCAACGCTTGACGAGCAACAGCAGTTGAACAAGCTCGATGGGTTTGTGCGCGCCGTTTGCGACAACGCCGGAAAACTCGGCATCAGCGGCTATTCCTGGTTCGATCTCTGGGATGCCAACACGTCGTCGACCAGTATCTACGACCACTATGGTCTCCTGCGCTCTGATCTATCCCAGAAACCGGCGTTCGCTCGCTACCAGCAGACGTTCGCCAGCAGCTGCTCGGTCACGAACTAAGCATTCAAACCAGCAGCCTCCGGCTAGTCGGGCCACCGGGTTTCTCCCGGTGGCTCTTCGCGTTCGGCGCGCCGCTGCTGCTCGACGAACGGGCTGCGCGCGATTGTGGCGCGTAGCGCTTCGCTGTCCACCGCGTTCAGCGTCCAGTTCGGCGGCACCGGCGCATAGATGTTCGTCGGGTTGCGATCGTTGAAGTAGACGACCGCGCGGATGAGCGGGAATTTCGGCAGCGTGTCGATCAACTCCTGCAGGCGCTCGAGTTTCAGATCCGGCGCGAGATCGATGCCGGCTTCGGCCAGGATGATCGGCTTATGGAATCCCGCCAGCAACGTGTATTTCTCGTCGATCAGTTGGCTGATCGGACGCGGCGTGTCGACATGCGCCAGATCGGTCTCCCACTGCGTGTATTCCAAAACCGTCGTGCCGACATAATCGACATAATCATCGCCGGGATAGTAGCTGGCGGCGTCGGCCTCGCCGCCCGGTGACCAGACCCAGAGGACGTTCGTGACGCCATCGGCGCGGAATCGGTCGACGACGTGCCGGTAGGCGTCGATGTATGCCTCGGGGTTCCCCTGCGCCCAGGGGTAGAGCCCGGTCATATCCATCTCCTGACCGAAGCGGAGCAGGATCGGCTGGTGCAGCCCACTGATGCTCCGCGCCATCTGTTGGATGACCGGGTCGTAGTCACCGACTGCGATTCCATTGAGCAGCGTGCCTTCCGGACGGCCGTCGAGCGCCCACGGCTCGACCGAGAGGAGCACCGGCCGGCCCTCCGCATACGATTGATCGATCCGCGCGATCGGGACGCCACCCGTCCCATCATCCGCCCAGGCGACAAAGAGGTGGTTGAGGCCGGAAAGCCCGCTGAGCTGGCCGCTCGGATCGTAGGCGCCGAAGGTGACGCCGCTGCGTGCTGGATCGAAGAGCCAGGATGAGACCGCGGGTACCGGCAACACCGCCTCCGGCTCACGTGCGGTGATCGCCGCGGCCGGTGCCGGAAGCGCCGCATCCGAAACCTGCGCGGCGGCCGGACGATAGGTGATGGCTGCCAGCGTCTGCGCGCGATTGAGCCAGCCCGAGAAGAGGGTACCGCTGATCAGCAAGAACGAGACGGCGACCAGCGGCATCGTCTTGCCGAACAGGTGCCACTTGCTCAGCGTATAGCGGTAATTGACTCGCAAGAAGTCGCCGATGGCGGCCAGCGTGATAACGATAAAGGCGACCGCGCTGAGCAGCGCGAAGAAGACGTAACCGGCGGCGTGCCCTTCGGGATCGCGGCCGCTCGCCCAGTAGAGTACCGGCACGAAGGCCGAGATCAGCCCGAGCAACGCATACGGCGCGATCGAACGCAGCGCGCCCCGCACCGAGAGCGCCGCGCCGCCTTTCGGCGTCACCAG
>JAICWZ010000611.1 GCA_025966355.1 Thermomicrobiaceae bacterium | reverse complement strand
GACAGGTCGATGGCGCGCCAATCGTCGCCAGACCGGAAGACAAGCGTGCGCTGGTCTTCGAGCACCTTGTTGCCTTGGGCGTCGAGCCAGTCGTTGCGCGTGGCGAGCGTGGCCCGATCGCTACCCGACTCAAGCGTGAGGTACTCACGGTGGACGATGGAACCATGATTCGCACCTTCGCTCCAAAAATCGACACCGTTCACTTCGCCGTGCGTGAACCAGATGGAGCGCTGGTGCGGGTGATCGTGCTTTTCGCCGGGGCGGACTTCCATCGGGAAGGCGCGCGTCATTTGGGCGCCGGTCGGGCCGATGACGGGCCACAGAATGGGCTTCGGCCCAGACTGCGTGAGATACTCGGTGAAGAGCTTGCCATCGACGGTCACGCGCACGCCGTGGTCGCTCTTTTCGAGCGACACTTCGGCCGCGCGGCCTTGGGTGAGCCCGCTCACTGCTGCAATCCAACAAGATATCGCGACGAACCACGCACGCGAAACGAACATGGGGTTGCTCCATTCATTAGGTGCTTAAGCAATCGCATGGTAACCGCCCGCGCGGTGAAATGCGAGCATTGAGTGACCGTTCGGCCGTTCTCGCTTGACGTTACGCCCATTTAGTGCCGCACCGTTCAAGAGTTTCGTGGCTAGATCGGTCTGTAGGGAACGCCCTCCGTGGCGGTCCTCGAATCGGGGTGCGACGTCAACTCATAATTCGCGGAACGCCACGGAGGGCGTTCCCTACAGTTGGTCCCCCATGAGAAACTCCTGAGCGGCACTAGTTGCCCGACGGATCACGGTAGCGGAATTCGTGAGAATTCCGGCCACAACCCGCAGCCAAGCCCCGACGCCTCACGAAGTCAGCTATGATCGGTGCGGAATTCGGTCGAATGAAGCCGCGCGACGTATTTCGCGAGGAGATCCGTCTCCAAATTGACTTCGTCTCCCACCGCATACCGTCCAAGTGTCGTCACCGCTAATGTGTGAGGGATCAAAGCGACGCTGAACGCGCCGGCCGTCACATCGACCACCGTCAGGCTCACGCCGTCGATGGCAACCGATCCTTTCGGCGCCAGATAACGGCCTAATTCGAGAGGATAGCTAAACCAAATCGTCGTCCAGGCGCCATCGTCGTCTCGCCGGGCGACTCTGCCCAGACCGTCGATATGCCCGGTGACGAAGTGACCTCCCAGCAAGTCGCCCACGGCTAACGACCGCTCAAGGTTGACCAGGCGGCCCGGCATCAATCGGCCGAGATTGGTCCGGCGCAGTGTTTCCGGGCCAGCCTCAAACGTCCAGCGGTCGGCGTCGACTCGCACCACCGTCAGGCAGCAGCCATTGATGGCAATGCTGTCTCCGACGCGCGCCGTGCCCATCGGTTCGAGCGGGCGCAAGGTCAACCGGTGGCCAGGCGGCTCGTCGGCCACCTCGATCACTTCTCCGAGCGATTGGACCAGTCCGGTGAACATGTCGGGAAGAGTTTAGAGCTTCGAGTTTAGAGTTTAGAGTTCAGGGTTCAG
>JAICWZ010000614.1 GCA_025966355.1 Thermomicrobiaceae bacterium | reverse complement strand
TCGTCGGTATGCGGTGCTTCCCGTGACAAATGGAAGATCGTCACTTCGGGTGGCGCCATGAATCGCACCGGCAGGCGCGTGGTGCCGATCCCGTTGCTGACATAGAGCAGATTGCCGCGCACCCAGTGAAAACCGCGCTGGTACTTCGAGACACGCCGGCCGAATAGTCGATCGAGATAGAAGGTCGAATCGAGTGGTGTGAGCGTTTTGGCCGGCGAGAGACGGATCTGTCCTCCGTGCGTATGCCCGGTCAGGACCAGACCGGCCATGCCCGGCTCAAGGCTCGATTCGATGACCGGCGCGTGCGCCAGCAAGATGAGCGGCGGAGCTGACTCGCGCAGCGACTGTTCGAGGTCATCGTGGTTAGTGTACGGATCGTCGACCCCGGCGATCGTCACATCCCGATCGCGCAGGCGTACTTTGGTCGACGAATTGCGCAGCATCACGACGCCTCGCTGCGCCATCCCCTGGCAGACACGCTCAGCAACGCCTTCGCCGCGCTTTTGATCGTGGTTGCCGAGGACGCCGATGACGTTGGTAAACGCGGAGAGACCGTCGAACACGGTGCTGGTGTCATCCCAGCGGCCTTTGTCGAAGTAGTCGCCGCCGAGCAGGATGAGGTCGGGCTGTTCCTGCGCCATGAGGTCGAACGCCTGGGCGGTGAGGCTTTCGCCGGGTCCGGGGCCACCGACATGAAAGTCGCTGAGAAAGGCGACACGCAACCCTTCAAGTTCGGCGGGAAGGCTCGGCATACCGATGCGAAATTGTCGCAGGCGCAAGACGCGCGGCTCGATGGCGACGGAGTAGGCGAGCGAACCGGCGCCGAGAAGCGTAAGAAGACCGAGCGAGGTGCGCGAGCGTCGACCAAACAACCGAACCTCCGATACGAGACGCCGTCTATCGGAGCGATCGGCGCCAAATCGCTTGAATCTTGCAGGAGATCCGGGTGACGCTGCAACCTGTCCATCGCTATCGTTATGCGTACGAGCGCCGTCGCCACACGACCGGCTCTCCCCTCCCCGTTCGCGACAAGTCGCGTATCCTGGTCGCGATTCGCGTATTTTCGTGGCGTATACTCAACGGTAATCGGGGCGGACTCCGATGCCCAACGTGCAGCGAACCGTCGATTCGTCCCACCACGCAGATTGGATTTTCCGGTTGACCGACGAGAGCGATACAACCAGGCAAACCGCTCGCAAAGACGATGTCATCACGCATGCGATGGAGGACTACCTCAAGGCGATCTATAACCTCCAGTCCGAAAACGAGAAGGTGACGACGCAGGCGATCGCTGAACGCCTCAATATTCAGAGTCCGTCGGTGACGAACATGGTGAAGCGGTTAGCCGATCTCAAGCTGCTCGAACACACGCCGTATCGGGGTGTGGCCCTGACGCCGGGCGGGATGCGCTCGGCGCTGGAAGTGATCCGGCATCACCGCCTGCTCGAACTCTATCTGGCCGAATCGCTCGGCTACTCGTGGGACGAAGTGCATGAGGAAGCGGA
>JAICWZ010000430.1 GCA_025966355.1 Thermomicrobiaceae bacterium | reverse complement strand
GACCTGCTCTTCGACTACGCCGCGACAGCCGCAGGTCGCGGGCTTGAAGTTATCATCGCGGGCGCGGGCGGCGCCGCCCACCAGACGGGGATGATTAGCGCCAAAACCGAATTGCCGGGGTTGGGCGTGCCGGTGCAGTCGCGAGCATTGAATGGGCTCGATTCCCTCCTTTCGATCGTGCAAATGCCGGCCGGTATCGCCGTCGGTACGCTCGCCATCGGGCGAGCAGGTGCCGTCAACGCCGCGCTTCTGGCTACCGCGATTCTCGGCAACAAGTACCCTGAATATCGTGCGGCGCTGGAGACATTTCGGGCTGAGCAGACGCAAAACGTCCTCGATCACCCCGATCCGGCGGAGCCGGCATGAAGATCGGCATCCTCGGCGGAGGCCAGCTCGGTCGCATGATCGCGCTGGCAGCCTATCCGCTCGGAGTTGAAACCCGGCTCTTCGATCCAGCGCCGGATTCTTGTGGTGGCCAGGTCACGAAACTGCATGTTGGGCGTTACGACGATCCCGAAGCGCTGAAGCGGTTTGCCGACGGGCTCGACGCGATCACCTACGAATTCGAAAACGTGCCCGTCGATGCGGCGAATCGTCTGATGCACCATGCTCCGGTCTATCCTCCGCCGCTATCACTCGAAGTCGCGCAAGATCGGCTGATCGAAAAACGCTACTTCTGCGACCACGGCGTGCCGACCCCGGATTTCGCACCGATCGAAAGCGAATCCGACCTGCGGGAGTTCGCGGCTCACGCCGGTCTTCCGCTCGTACTCAAGACTCGCCGCATGGGCTACGACGGCAAGGGACAAGTTGTCGTCCGCGCCGAACACGAATTCGAAGCGGCCGTCTCCGAGCTTGGCGGCGCCGGACTCATCGCCGAGGCGTTCGTCCGCTTCGAACGCGAAGTTTCGATACTGGCTGTCCGTTCCCGTGACGGCGCTAGCGCGTTCTATCCGCTGGTTGAAAACCGGCATCGGGAAGGCATCCTCCGCATCTCACGCGCCCCTGCCCCCGAGATCGATCCAGAACTGCAATCCACCGCCGAGCGTTATGCGACCGGCGTTTTGACCGCACTCGACTATGTCGGTGTTCTTGCCATCGAGTTTTTCGTGGACAACGGCCGGTTACTTGCCAACGAAATGGCGCCGCGCGTTCACAACTCCGGACACTGGACGATCGAAGGCGCCGAAACAAGCCAGTTCGAAAACCACCTGCGGGCCGTCGCGGGTCTGCCGCTCGGCTCAACCGCGGCGCGTGGCCACTCGATCATGCTCAACCTGATCGGCACAACACCGACCACTCCCGCGATCCTCGCCGCCGGCTCTGCCCATTTGCATCTCTATGGCAAGGCGCCTCGTGCCGGGCGAAAGCTCGGCCACATCACCCTCCGCGGCGACGAATCATCGCTGCTCGAACCACAGTTCGACACGCTTTCCCGGCTCATCGACAGGGCGTAAGTACAATCATCGGCAAGCTTCATGCGAAGCCGAAAGCGAGCGCCTCTCTGCTTCGAGACCCACAATTGTGCGCTAATCGATACGATTGAAGCGATTCAGTCATCTTCGGACGTTCGCCACAAAGCATTGACTGGGGACGATGACACCGACAACTCGCGAAGCGAAAACGACGACAAGCCAAACGCAGCTTCCAAACGATGGCCGGCCACGCGCCGTAATCGAAGGGGTATCGCCCGAAATCGACGCCGGCCGCTTCCCGATCAAACGCGTGATCGGAGACCGGGTGATTGTCGAGGCCGATATTTTCGCTGACGGTCACGATCAGATCAGCGCTGATCTGCTCTATCGTTTCGCGGGCGATGCTGACTGGGCGCGCACGCCCTTCGTCCCGCTCGTGAACGATCGCTGGCAGGCCGAATTCGTCGTCGATCAACTCGGGCGCTACCAATACACCATCGTCGCCTGGGTCGATCACCTGAAGACCTGGCGCCACGACTTCGAGCGGCGGCTGGCCGCTGGAACCCATTCGCTCATCGATATCAAAATCGGTGCCGATCACATCGCGGCGCACGCCGAGCGAGCGCAGGATGAAGATGCGAAAACACTTGCGAATTGGGCGCGTGAACTCGACGGAGCGACCGATCTTGACGCCGCGACCGCCGGCGCGCTCGATGATGTCCGCCTGGCAATCGCCCTCGCCTATCCCGACGAGACACTCCAAACGCACTACGGACGCGAACTCGAGATCGTCGTGGACCGCGAACGGGCCCGATTCAGCAGCTGGTACGAGCTCTTTCCGCGCTCGACCGGATCCAACGGCGCGCACGGCACCTTTCGCGATGTCGAGCGTTTGTTGCCCTACATCAGCGAAATGGGCTTCGACGTTCTGTACCTGCCTCCGGTCCATCCGATCGGTCATGGCTTCCGTAAAGGGCCGAATAACAGCGTCAATTCCGAGTCTGGAGACCCGGGAAGCCCCTGGGCGATCGGCGCGGACGAAGGCGGCCACAAGAGCATCCTGCCCGAGCTCGGTACGCTCGATGACTTCCGACACCTCGTTCAGGCGGCGGCCGGGCTGGGTCTCGAAATGGCGCTCGATATCGCCTTCCAGACATCGCCGGATCATCCATATGTGCGCGAGCATCCCGCGTGGTTCCGCTGGCGGCCCGACAACACGGT
>JAICWZ010000257.1 GCA_025966355.1 Thermomicrobiaceae bacterium | reverse complement strand
GTCTCCGGATCGACGTCGACGAGTACTGGCGTCGCCCCGACGCCCGAGATCGTTAATGCGGTCGCGATGAACGTATTGGCGCTCGTGATCACCTCGTCGCCGGGGCCGATCTTGAGGCCTCTGAGCGCCAGCATGAGCGCCGACATCCCGGAATCGACGCCGATCGCGAACTCGGTTCCGATGAACTTGGCGAAATCGACCTCGAACTGCTCCAGCGCCTGACCGAGAATGAAGTCGCCGCGCTCCAGTACCGTCTTGATCGCCAGGTTGACTTCCGACTCAATCGACGCGTACTGCGCGTGCAGATCGACGAACGGAACCGACATCCGTGCTGTCTGTGGCTGAATCGTCATTGGAACATACCTCCCATAGCGGCGCCACACCCGGGCGCCACACCCAACCGCTAGTGCGCCGCAACTCCGGCGGACGCTGCGTAATTGCCATTCGGAATCTGGTAGACCGTGTCGAGCACCACATCGACCGGCGCTCCGTGTCGTGCCATCGACCGATCGATCGCTTCGAGGACCGCCACGACATCGCGTCCCTCGACGCCGCTGGTGAGCGGTCGCTTGCCGTTCGCCACGCAATCGATGAAGTGCAGGCACTGATTCTTGAGCGGTTCGCTCACGTCGATCCGCGGGCTGATGATGTTGCCGTCGCGAATCTGGAAGTGGTAATCCTGAAAATTCGCGGCCTCGGGCGGCGCCGGTGCCAGACCCTTCTCATAAACGCGCACCTGCTCCGGCACGCCGAGATCATCGAAAACAATCCGCTTGTCGCTGCCGACAACGACCATCTCGCGGACTTTATGCGGATCAGCCCAGCTGACGTGGATGTGCGCCACGACACCCTCGCCGTAACCGAGCGAGATGAAGCCGACGTCCTCGCGGCCGTTGTGCAGCACCTGCGTACCGACCGCGCTCACCCAGGTCGGAACGGCGTCAAGCAGGTAGTTGAAGATCGAGATATCGTGCGGCGCCAGATCCCAGAGCGCGTTGACGTCGTGCCGGATCGGCCCGAGGTTCGTTCGACGCGCGTAGAGGTAATAGACGTGCCCGATCTCGTCGTTGTCGACGTATTCCTTCACCTTGCGGATGCCCGCGTTGAACATGAAGGTGTGTCCGACCATCAGCGTCACGCGATGCAGCTCGGCCAGCCGGATCAGCTCGTTTGAATCGGCCACCGTGGTCGCAATCGGCTTTTCGACCAAGATGTGCTTGCCCGCCTCGATACACTGCTTGGTTACGGCAAAGTGTGCGGAAGCCGGCGTGCAGATTAGCGCCGCGTCCACGCCGTCCATCGATAGCGCCGCATCGAGCGACGTCGTCGTGCGCAGGCCAGGGAACTGGTGTTCGAGCTCCCCGAGTCGATGCTCGCGTTGATCGCAGACGACCACCAGCTCCGCTCCGGGGAGATCGCGGCAGACCCGCACGTAATTCACACCCCAGTAGCCGGCACCGATAATCGCGATTCCTAGTGGCCGGTCGCTGTGCGGTCGACCGTTCTGTGAGCGTCGTTCAGTCATCATCTATGCGGCCCCTTCGCCCCGGAGCACGGCCGGGATCGTCTGCGCCATGATCTTCAGATCAAGCCAGAGCGACGCGTTCCGGACGTACCAGATATCCATTCCAACCATTTCCTCGAACGTCACCTGGCCACGCCCCTCCACCTGCCAGATGCCGGTGATTCCCGGCACGGCGTGGAGTCGCTCGTAATGACGTGGCTGATAGCCCTCGACTTCGTACACCGGCACCGGTCTCGGTCCAACCAGACTCATCTCCCCTTTCACGACATTGATCAATTGCGGCAGCTCATCGATACTCGTTCGTCGAATCCATTTCCCGACGCGGGTGATCCGCGGGTCGTCGTGCAGCTTGATCGTCGTCCCCTCGTCTTCCAGATCGAGCGTGCCGCTGACAAACGCTCGGATGTGCGATTCGTGCAGCGACTGATCCGCGTTGTTCACCATCGAGCGAAACTTGAGAACGCGGAACGGCTGAATCTCCCAGCTGCTGTTTCCCGCTGCGTCGATTTGGCGTCGAGCGCCGACGCGCTCTTGCGCGAAGAAGATCGACCCACGTGAATCGAGCTTGATCAGCAGCGCGACCAGAGCCAGCAGCGGCGAGAGTGCGATCAGCAACGCGCTCGCGATGGTGATGTCGAACCCACGTTTCACTGTCGGATACCAACCAGCACGGGCTGTGATCGGCTCGGCCGGAACCTCTATCGCCCGTTCACGGCTTTCTTCTCGTTGTCGAAGCATTCGAGCGATCCTCCCATCGTTCGCGATGTCGAAGCGGCTGCACGAAAGTCGCTGATTCGCCGGAGCACGGCCGGCCCGTTCTGAACGCGTTCCTCTCCGGACGTTTCCTCCACAACACTGGAGGCGAGATCACGCGGCTGATGCCGAGGACCATCAGCGCCGCGATCGCTCGAGGAGCGCGAACCCTTCGTCTTGATCACGCGGAGCGGTCGAACCGAGCGCTGATCAGCCTCAGGCGAGGGCGACGTCGACGGTCCGGATGGCGTCCGCGACTCGGCGTTGGCGGGAACCGGACGGTCATAGTGGAATTCGGTCGACATTTCGGCGTGCGTCACGATGATGCCGAGCGGCTTGCGATGGACACCGGCCAGCCCGGTAAGCGCGGCATCAACCGTTTCACGTCGCACTTCCCCGCGTGCCACCACCACGACCAGGCCGTCGACGATCAGTGAGAGCACTGTCGCGTCGGCGACCGTTTGCAGCGACGGCGCATCAACCAGGACGACATCGAAGTTCGCCGAGAGATACTCGATAACGTCGTGCATTGCCGGTAGCCCAAGCAGTTCGGCCGGAGAAGAAGACGCGGGACCGCTCGGCAGAATGTTGATGCGGTGTGTCGGGTTGTAGCGGATCGCAGCATCGACATCAGCCGCGCCGGTGAGCACGCTCGTAAGCCCGATGTCGTTTGGTGTTCCAAAGATCTCGTGCTGCACCGGCTTGCGCAGATCACCATCGACAACCACCACGCGCCGCCCCGCGTTGGCGATCGCCAGCGCCAGGTTCGCAACGGTGGTCGACTTGCCTTCGGACGGCTGCGAACTCGTAAACATCATTGAATGGATGCCGGACTCCGGGTCGAGCGCGAAGAGCGTCGTTCGCAGTCGCCGGAACGCTTCCTCCTGCGGCGATTTCTCCGAGAAGAGCGCGGATCCGACTGCTCGCTTACCCGCCGGGATACGACCAAGAACCGGAAGCTCGACAAGTTTGGCGATCGCATCCGACGAGTACATCGTCGTGTCGAAGTTCTCGAGCAGGAAGGCGAGTCCGGTGCCACCGATGAGTCCAAGGATCAAGCCGAGCGGGATGAGAATTTTCTTGTTCGGGTTCGAGGGCGCCGTCGGGACGCTTGCCTCCTGCACGACCGTCATCTGGCTGGCACCCTGCGCGGTCGCATCCCGCAGTTCTTGATATTGCGTCAGGAGCGTCGAGTACGTGCTCTCGTCGAGCTGGATCGACTGCTGCGTCGCGTCGAGCAACTGCTTGTCGTCGGGAGACTGCTTGAGCAGCGTGTCGTATTGCGCGCGCTGCTTATCCAGATCGGCCTGCACCTGATCGATCTGCTGCTTGAGCAAATCGAGGCTACTCTCGCCGAGGCTGGCGTATTGTGCCTTGATCTGGTTGCTCAACTGATCTGCGATCGCGTTGGCCGCATCGGCCGCCTGCTTGGGGTTCGTGTCCTCCACCTGAATGACCATCAATTCAGTGTTGGCCGGAATCGACACCGAAATCTTCGGCGGCGCGCTCAGCTTGAGCTGCTTCATCACTTCGGCGGATGTCTGCGGGCTCGTGACCATCGTGCGGTAGGTGTTCATCAAACGGTCGGAATACTGAAGATCGTAGCTGACCCAACCGGATGAACCGGTGTTGGCCGTGCGGCAAGGAGAGTCAGATGACCGACCTGCTCTACATGAGCGATAGCTACGTGCGCGAATTCGATGCCGTCGTTACCGGC
>JAICWZ010000448.1 GCA_025966355.1 Thermomicrobiaceae bacterium | reverse complement strand
GATCACGACGATGCCCTTGGTCGTTGTCCGGTAAGGACTACTTCGACTGGTTGAATTGGAGCGCGGTCTGAAGGAGCTGATGCGCGATCGGGAGGGCGACTTTCGTACCTTCGCCGCCGTTCTCGACGACCACTGCCACGACGTACTCGGGGTCAGTCTTACCGGCGAAGCCGATAAACCACGAGTTGGGCTGCTTGTCGCCACCCACTTCAGCGGTGCCGGTCTTCCCGCCGACGACATAGCCGGGGATCTGAGCACCCGATGCGTAGCCGTTCTGCACAGAATTGATCATGATCTGTTGCATCTGCGCCGCAGTTTTCTCGTCGATCGCGCGTTGCCAAGTGGACGGCGAATTCGTCGAGAGCGTCGTGCCCTTCTCATCGCTGATTTTCTGCACCAGATACGGTTCCATCATCGTGCCGCCGTTCGCCACCGCATCGGCGACCAACGCCATCTGTAAGGGCGTCGCCTCGATCTGCCCCTGGCCGAAGGCCGTCACCGCCAGCGATGCCTGGCTGTTGAGGAAGCTCGGATCGCTGTCGAGTTCGCTGATCGCGACCGGCAGTTCGAAGGGGATCTCCGATCCAAAGCCAAACTTCTGGGCGAAATCCTGCAGTCGTTGAGGTCCGATTTGAAGCCCGACCTGTGCGAACACCACGTTGAGCGACCATCCGTAGGCGTCGGTCAGGGTGTAATCGACGCGATTGTCGTCTGGCCGGTTCTCTTCGGGGATCACGCGAGACCCAACCGTCAACGCGCCCTCATCGCGGTAGACCGTGTCGGGCTGCGCGACACCGGATTGCAGCGCGGCCGAAGCCGTCACCGTCTTGAAGATCGAGCCAGGGATGTACAACCCCTGTGTCGGGCGCAACAGCAGCGGCGAGTCTTCCTGCGAGGTGAGCTGTTGCCAGTACGCCTTGGCGGTGTTCGTTTCGGCATTCACTTGCGGTCCGTCGTTGACGTAGAGCTTGTTCGGGTCGAAGTTCGGAGTACTCGCCATCGCGACGATCGCGCCCGTCTTGGCGTTCATCACGATGGCGGCGCCGCGTTGATTGCCGAGGAGCTGATTCGCCTGATCCTGTAGCTCCTGGTTGACCGAGAGCGTGAGATCGTAGCCGCGGCGGTCGCGATGCAGAATGCCATCGAGCCATTGCGTAATCGGATTGCCGCCCGATTCGCCCATCAACTCGCTGTCGTACACCGCTTCGAGGTTGCTGCTGCCATAGAGCAACGGCGAGTAATAGCCGGCCAGATAGGCGGTCGCCGGATCTGGATACGTGCGGATGTAGCTGCCATCCGGATTCTTCTCCGTCTGCGCGACGACCTTGCCGTCGATGGTGAGGATACTGCCGCGCTGGATCTCGGACGCCTCCAATCGGTGACGTGGGTCCTGCACCACGAGATCGCCCGAGTCGGCGGCCGTTCGATCGCTGATCTGGGCACTATCCACTACCTGGATTCGAGCGAGCTGCACCCCGAGTACCAGGAAGCCGACCATGAATAGCACGGTGCCGCGGGTAATCGTACGCTGCACCGCCGGCGCTGTCTTCGGCAGGCGTGGCCAGACGGCCACCGTGACTAGCGCCGCCGAGATCAACAACAGGATCAGCCAGCTATACGAGGCATGGCCGCTCGTCGCCACCATGCCGTAGATCAGGATGAGCGTGGCCGCGATAAAGGCGGAAGCGCGAAAAAAGCCGCTCATGTCTTGACCGATCCATCGCTTATCCGTAAAAGCAACCCCACGATGATGAAGTTCGTCAGCAACGAACTCCCTCCAGCACTGATGAACGGCAGCGTAATGCCGGTGAGCGGGATCAGGCGCAACGTCCCGGCCAGAATGATGAGCGTTTGTAATGCCAGAATCGTCGTCAGGCCGACGGCCAGCAACTGCGGGAAGCCACGGTCGGCGCGTAACGCGATCAGAGAACCGCGCGCGACAAGGAGAACGTAGAGCGCCAGGATCGCGATCGTGCCGAGCAGCCCGAGTTCCTCAGCGAGCGCCGCGAAAATGTAGTCCGTCTCAACGGCCGGGATATATTGCGGATGGCCGTACCCGAGACCGGTGCCGAAGATATGTCCCGCCGCCATCGTGTATTCGGCCTGAATCTGCTGAAAGCCTTTATTGAGAGGGTCAGCCCAGGGATTGATCCAATTCTGAACGCGAATCGCGATGCGGTCGAACATCTGATAGGCAACGTACACGCCAACCGCAAACGAACCTAAACCCGCAACGACGTACCAGAGTCGCGCGGTCGCGACATAGATCATGACGAGAAAAATACCGAAGAAAAGAAGCGCGGTTCCCAGGTCGTTCTGCAAGACAACGATGGCAAGCGCCGCCAGCCACATGAAGACCATTGGGAGCAGGTACGGAATCGGTGGCAGGTTGAACCGCCAGACGCGGTAGGAGCCGGCGAACAGATCGCCGTAATCATCGAGATAGGCCGCCAGAAAGACGACGAGCAGCACTTTGACCAGTTCGCTCGGCTGGACTGTC